>CALGLS010000063.1 GCA_937959375.1 uncultured Saprospiraceae bacterium | reverse complement strand
CCCAAAAGTAGTTTGTACACGTGGAACTCTCCGCGAAAGAAGGCCGCAAACCACGTGGCAAGAGGCCGAATTATATGTTTGAGATTCGAGAGTATCACTTTCGACCCGCTTTGCGGACGGGCAGGCCAGTTTATAATTCTTGGGTTTTTTGTTACTTTTTTGGGCTAAGCCAAAAAGTAAATGAGAAGAGTAAACTAAGCAAGTAGGCTTCTTTAGAGTACGTAAGTACCTTACTTAAGGGATGACTCATGTTCTGCGTTAGCAGATCACGTTAATAGAAAAAATCCGTCCCCTATTCATCATCTTATCCCTTTAATCCGCGTCCCCATCTCAACCCGCCACAGGCAAAGGACATTGAAAAAGCCTACAAACAAAGAATCCTACTACTTCCGCTTCGCCGGAACAAACTTCATCTTATAGTCTGCATTCACAATGCCATTCTTAATCTTCTCCAATCGCCTTTTTACAAGACGGCGCTTAATTGGTTTGAGTAATTCGGTAAACAATATACCGTCAACGTGATCATATTCGTGTTGGATGACACGAGCGGTCATTCCTGTAAATACTTTTTCGTGTTGTTTGAAGTTTTCATCCATATACCGAAGACGTAATTGTCCTGGTCGACTCACATCTCCACGTAAATCTGGAATACTCAGACAGCCTTCTTCAAATTCCCATTCTTCACCACCTTCTTCTATTTTTTCTGGATTGATAAAGACCTGCTTCATTCCTTCGTCCTTTTTATCTTCTTCCATCATTTGAGCGGAGTCGATAATAAAGAGTCGGATGTCTCGTCCAATTTGCGGAGCGGCAAGTCCAACACCTTGCGCATTGTACATGGTCTCCCACATATTATCGATCAGTTCTTTTAATTCAGGATAATCCTTATCTATCTCTTTTCCAACTTTTTTTAATACGGGTTGCCCGTAAGCATAAATAGGTAAAATCATATTTTCATTTTTTTGAAGAATCAAATAGTTGCTCAAACTAAATTAAACTCCTCATCTAATACTTTCCATATACTCTTGCAGTATCAAAACGGCACTCACTTTATCCACCAGTGACTTATCTCTACGCTTTTTCTTTTTAGCACCACTTTGTAAAATAATGCGCTTTGCATCCGATGAGGTAAAACGCTCATCTTGTAATATAACTTCTATCTCAGGATATAGTTTTCGAATTTTGTCAGCAAATTCATGAACCAGTGGTGTAACATAGGTAGGATTGCCATCTAAATGCAGAGGTTCTCCAATTACAATCGTGGTTACAGGCTCTCGTGACATATAATCCTTCAAAAAGTCAAAAATCTCTTTGGTAGAAACCGTATCTAAACCAGTTGCTATAATCTGAAGGAGGTCTGACACTGCCACACCAATTCGTTTTGTACCATAATCGATCGCCATTATTCTATTCACGGCGCAAAGATAGTGAATTGGGTAGGATTTGAATGTTTTGGAATTAAGTAATTAAACGCTAAACAGTTATTCGATTTAATTTTCTTACGACCAGACAAAAAAATACCCCCTCCGACATTTCGAAGGGGGACTAGCCCAAAACCGTTTAAAAAAAAATTCTTGTAGTTATAATGAGGTATTATAAGTTCCTTTTCGGTTGAAAAACGAACCGATTAGGTATAGTTATTTAGTCTCAAATATTCGATTAAGAATATTGAAGTTGATCTTTGTATTAGTGGGTATTCTTATAAAGGAAAAACGTGCTTTAAGTGCATAAAAATGCAGCTATAAAGAAGTAGAACGCAATAAAATGGAGGAAAATTAAAAGGTATGCTGAAGAGGAGCCTAAGCTCGTGATATGTTCAGATGATCCTACACAGTCCTCTTTGTTTGCGAACAAAGCACGGTGTACTATGTCATTTAATTTGTTGTTTTTGAATCAGTTACGGGACTAAATTTGTTTTTGTTCATGCGGTCAGTGATGTAAATAACATCCTTGACACATCACAAATATAGGAGATATAAAACTTTCGACAGTACCCTTTTTGGGGTATTTTTTATATTTAAAATAAACTTATTTGTTAAATCAATTTTCCATCTCAAAATCTAAGCGTAAACTGGGACTTTTTAGCGAATTTTGAATAAAAAAATTCTCAAAAAAAATTTCATTTAACCGCTATTTTCCAAATTATTAAGCCATCACATCACAACAAAAAAAAGCCCCTCACCATATTATGGTAAGAGGCCATCCCAAAAACCGATTTTAAATATCTTACAAAGTGTCTTTCTTATAAAATCATCAAGAAAACACTATTATTATTTTTATTCAATAATGATCATTTTTCTCGTAATAGAGCCAGCGCTTGTATCTAATCGATAATAAACGACTCCACTTCCTTGCAAATCAGTACGATTAATTACGATTTCATTATATCCTTGATCGTAATTATCAGCTATTTCCAACAGAACTCTACCTGAAATATCGTAAATCCTTAGGCTTGCGTACGCCGCTTCCTCTAATACAAAACCTACAGCAGTTTCTGTCTTAAATGGATTTGGTTGATTTTGTAGTAATTTGTAAGTAAACTCAGCTGTTTTCCCTTCATCATTGTATTTAAGCTCAAGGTCTAACAGCTCAAGGTTATCATTATAAGCTTCAGCTACAGTATAGCGTGAACCAATGAAAAGAACCTCGCTCAATGACACATTTGAAAGTGCTCTAAAAGTCAAACTAAATAGAACTTCATCTTCAGTTAAGACTGTTGATTCATCGGTATTCCAGCTAGTTGTAATCACACCTTCGTGCAATTTAGACAATCCAAAATTGCCTTCGGAAAGGTTATTTAAATTACCAACGCTAAGATCGTTAAATTCAACGGCATTTTCATCAAAATCAAGAGAGAATTGATACCCAAATAACTGATTAAAATTCTTTGCTTTAAATTCAACTTCATAGGTCTCCCCTGCTCGCATTTGAATATCTTCAACTTCCAAATTTAATGTACCAACTCTTGATCGATCATCTCCACTTAACAAACTATTGGGAACAGCAGTATGATTGACATCTCCTTTCTTTATTGCTACAAAATTAGTCAGCCAGTTTTCTGTCATTCCATTGATAGAGTAAAGTTCAGGGAAGGTTCCTCCAAACCAAGGATTAGTTGGATCAGGAAAAACATAATCCGCTGGAACAAATCTCCAACTTGCATTATTTACTGGAAATTCATCTTCAATAAACAGAATCAATTTACGCAACTCTACCAAATCAAAAGTTGTAATTGTCCCCGATGAGTTAACATCAGCAGCAATCATTTTGTATGGCGAATCTAATGGTTCAACATCCAATATGTGTTTACTAATTAAAACAAGATCATAAGTTGACACACCATTAAGCACTGGTAAATCTTCTGTTGGCGTTACGGTATAATTCTGGTTAAGTGGCAAACCACCGAACGAGTACACTCCGTCATCACCTGTCACCATACTGTTGGTCATATAGCCACTCAAATTTACATGGACTCCTTCTACTCCGTCTCCTATCTCAGTCATTAGGTTTCCAGAAATTCCTGCGGTAATTCCATTACATGCGCCACTCTCATCTGACACCTCAACAAAGGTTGAAATATAACGCCAGTTATTGGCACAATCCTTAACCCAAAAGTCAACTGAATTGTTACCTAGACTATTACAATCAAATGTTACACTAGTTGACGTAGGTGGAACCGTTTGACCAATTCCCAATGAAGGAGAAGCAATGCGCATTTCGCAAATACCACTACATTCATCCGAACTTCCTTCATCAAAATCTGACGCCCAAAGCGTTGCTATTCCTACTCCTCCACCTTGATCTACCAATCCAACCTCTAGCCCACTGTCTCCATAAACCAATGGTCCGGTATTATCAATCACGTTGAAAACATAAGAACATTGGTCAGCGTTTCCACAACCATCTGAAAGCGTCCAAGTTACAAGATGACTTCCTGAAGGATAAGTTCCTGACAAGGTATTTCCGGATCCAGAAAAATCAACTGTTCCATCATTAGCTGCATCTATTTCCCAAGTCCATTCCAATGCAGCGGTACTCGCACATCCATCTGAACCTTCAACGCTCATTGAAACTAGAGCTGTACATCCATTAGTAAAGTCACCATCATTATCTGTGTTTACATAAAACGTTTGATCCGTACAATCTGAATCGATGCTTGGCGCAACGTTGTCTTGTACTTTTATGACTTGTGTATTTTCCCAATAACCTGCACCACTTCCATCATATGCACACCAGTCGATTACAACCCAGTTTCTTAAAATTTTATAACAAGCAGTATCGTCATTTAGTGGTACAATAATATCTGGTTCTTGCGTTACCGCAACATTTGAACAAGCATCTTCACTTATTATCGGCGCTCCTGTATCTCCAGGATTCATAGGACAACTAATTGTAACTGTTGATGGGAAAATAATATCACTCTCATCAAAATCATTTGAGTTTTGAACTCCTAACAATTGTGTACAGAAGTCATCAGAAGCGTTAGCAAATGTACCAAAGCTAGTAGATACATCAGCAACCGCTACAGAACCTGGGTAGATAGCATAAGTCCTTCTAATATCACTTGGTATATCAGGATTAGTAAAATAAGATTCACCACAACTATTGATTCCTCCTCTATCCAAAATGAATACATTAGCGGAACAATTGTCATAGCCATTTAGGTAATAACCTACCAATTCCCAATCTATACCATTGAAGTAATACGTTGGGAAGCCACCATTGTCAGTAACACTCACACCATCCAATAGAAGATCCGAACTTTCAAGAATATCCATATCACAGTCGTAATCTTTATTAACTGGACAAGCAATCGTTCCATCCAAATTATCTTCCACTGTAACAGTTACCATACATGTATTTCGATTTCCTGCTTCATCAGTTACTCGGAAAGCAACCATCACATCACTTCCTGCGTCACAACAGGCAAATGGTACTGCCGGATACCAACCCGATGTTTGAGAATTAGGATTTCCAGTACCGCGATCTGCATCGTTAACTATTCCATTTGGTGAATCATCTGTTCCAGGTCCTGCAGTCGTCCAATCAAAATCAATACAAGAATCCATACGACGTACATCCATTGTAATTGGGCTACAGTTATCATTTGAATTAGCATCAAATACATTGGCATAAACGAGTGTCGGTTGATCTGCTGTCAAAGAAACGGTGTGAAACGTTTCGCAGATAGCTACAGGATTAACGCCATCACTTACTGTAATATCGAAACTACAAGATGCCGTATTTTCACATTCATCCGTTGCAGTAAAAGTTACGGTGTGTGTTCCTATTTCCAAACCACTTGCCATCCAGTTTGCACCGTTTTGTACAATGCTTCCTGACGAAATATTAGCCATCAATCCAACTGTTGCAGAACAAGCGTCAGAAACTTCTATTGATGATCCTTGAATCAAAACAGTAGCTTCACAAGTTTCAACATCTGTACTAACGGTCATATTTGTTGGACAGTTAATTACTGGAGCAACTTCATCTAATACTTTTATGATTTGTTGGTCTGTAATGATCTCACCTGTACACCAATCCAATACGGTCCAAGTTCTAATAATTTTGTATGAATTACTTCCACCACCACAGAGTGTAATAGGATCGCTATCACTGTGGGTGAATCCAATATTTGCGCAAGCAACACCAGTTGGCTCACCTGTATTTGACGGATCTGTATTTGGATTTACACAAGACAAAACAGGCAATTCTAAGTTATCCAAATTTGCAGGAAACTCAACATCTGCTAAGCTTGCAAAATTAACATTTATGACTTGTACACATTGCGCGGAGTTTCCAATATTGTCAGAAACAGTCCATGTACGCTCAATCACATTGGCGAATTGATCACCACATGCTCCTGTTGTTGAATTGTCTTCATAAGTCAAAGTATATTCACCACAGTTCTCAGTTATGATTGGTTCTTGCGCGATTACACCAGGTGTTGTATCATCGACACAAGCTAGCTCTACTGTATCACATTGAATAGTTGGAGCCACTTTGTCTTCAAACATATGACCTGATCCCCAACAAGAAATACCTGTAGCTGGATCTGTAATTTTTATTTCAAAAGGTCCTGCTATTCCATTATCAGTAAAACCATCTATTTGACTTGCATCAATAGTTACAGCATTTGTTTCGTTGTTGGTAACAGCAGATGCAGGTGTCACACCTACTACAGTCACGATATAGTTTTCGTAACAACCATATGGTCCACCTTCCAAAATCATATCAGGCACAATCATCAATTCGCAATCTAAGTTCACAGCATGATTTATATTACTATTACATGAAAGTTGAGAAATTGGATCAGGGAATTCCACCACAGTTACGCACCATGAACAACTCGCTTGATTTCCCACCGTGTCTATTGCCTCGTATTGAAAACAGTGTTCACCAATTGGCAAGAAGTCACCAGATACGAAAGCATTGTATCCAGCTGGAGCAGTAGGGTCAGGAGTTGCAACCAAAGGTCCAGCACAATTATCCATAGCATCTGCCGAAAAGTAATATGTTTTTTCACATTCTCCTCCACCTAAAGCGATCGTAGAATTAGCCGGGCAATTAAGTACTGGTGCTTCTGTATCTGACACCGTAATATCTTGTGTACAAGTTGCAACTTCTCCAGCAATCCCATTAATCGTCCAAGTTATTGTAGTTGTTCCTAATGGATAAATACCACCAGCATCCGCTGTGCCAGTATAATCGTTAATGGCATCAGGTCCAATACACCCACCTTCAAATGTTGCCGCTCCAATTGTGGCTCCATCTATAGTCGCTTCACATTGTCCTGGATCATTTGATACACTCACCTCATCTGGGCAAGTTATCATACATGGAGGAATACAAGTCCATACCGCAAATTGATCTATTGCAAAGTCTCCATTGAAGAAGTCTCCACAACCATCAACACCATTGGTACCTAGTGTGTAACAAAATTCAAGTGTAACTACTCCACCTTGTAAACCATCCAAGTCTAATACTATTTCTTCCCAAGGTTCTGTAGAGGCTGTTTGTACTTGTGCACCCACTAAAAGAATAGGCGCTGCACCATTTATACTTACCTCAAAATCTCCTATACATTCTCCATAAGCATGAAACCAAAATGAAACAATGGCAGGATCTGCTGCAGTTAGATTGGTCAAATCAGGCGTTGTTGAAATACAAGCTACATCACCTTCAAATATTGGAAAGCTACTTGTTTCAACATATAGATAATTACCTCCTCCACAAAAATCATTTGAGGGACCAGTAAGTATAGAAGAAGTAGGTCCGCTATTAATCATCCAATCAATATCATCTGTGGTCGACTGAACAAATGTTCCAATACCCGCTTCAAAATCATCTACAGATAAGGCGAGTGGAGTACCTGCGCCACAATCGAGTGAATCCGGCGGATCAGAACAAAGTTGAGCAGTTGATATCTGTCCCAACAGAATTAAAATTGCAAATAAAATAATCCTTGGTTTAAAAGCTAAATGTTTTTTCATTAGAAAATTTGTGTGATTTTAGTTTAGAGATTACATACATAAGGCTTACCGTCCAATGCATATGCAAGACACGACATTAGTTCACCGCTTTCCTTTTACCAAATTTGGCGTACAGGAAATCAGAACAGTTAGAAAAGATTAAACGATTCTACTGGTACAAATAAAAAGTCGGCTAAAGGGATATGTTAGATGTAATTGGGACGATGAAAGGGAACTCAGAATGCCCCCTTCATTATTGAAGGATTTGTTTTTTTTAGTGATAAATGTTCATGGATTGCTTTTTGAACAAGTTGATCAAAAAGCATCTATTCTATACTTGTCTAGAATGAAAAAGTTTTGATTTCTGTCTTTTATTTTTTAAGAAAAAATATTCTTTTTTTTAGACATAAAAATCGATCAAGGAACTGATCATTGAAGAGGAATAAGTTCGTCTATTTTATTGGGCTTCAACAGACACAAAGAAAACATTTTTGTAAAAACAAAAAAAAGCCCCCCACCTAAATTAATGGTGAGAGGCCATCCCAAAAACCGATTTTAAAGCATTCTTAAACCGGTTACTGAGGTCTATTTTTCAGATTATTCTAGAATAATCATCTTCTTAGTAGCTGAGTCAGAGTCAGTATCCAACTGGTAGTAAAGTACACCAGCTCCGTTCAAGTCACTGCGGTTAACAGTTACTTCATTGTAGCCTTTAGCGTAAGTACCTTGAGTTGTGAATAATACGCGACCTGAAACATCGTAGATCTTCAAGCTAGCAGTCTTAGCACTTGGTAAAGTGAAGCTGATCGTTGTAACATCTTTGAATGGGTTTGGCTGATTCTGGAACAGCGCAAAATCATTTGCAGTTGCTACATCAACATCACTGTTGTAAGCGATAGCTACATCCAACAATTCAAGGTCATTGTTATAAGCTTCTGCTACAGTGTAGCGAGAGCTAATGTTCATAACATTGCTTAGTTGAGTGTTTGTGTTAGCTGTGAAAGTTACACTGAATACTACATCGTTGTCATTCAAGTTAGTTGCAACTTGATTGTTCCAAGAAGTAGTGATGATACCTTCATTCACTTTAGACAAACCGAAGTTTGAAGCGTTCATGTTTGAAAGTACACCAGCGTTTACGTCTACAAATTCTACAGCATCTGTATCAAATGCTAGTGAGAATTGGTAACCCATTACGTCAGCGAAATCTTTAGCTGTAAAGTCTACTGTGTATTCTTGACCTGCAACCATTTCAGTGTCATTGATATTGAATACCAAGTCACCTACCATAGTACGATCGTCACCACCTAATAGGCTGTGAGGAATTGCAGATCCGTTAACATCACCGATCTTAACACCTACGAAATTAGCGATTTCGTCAGCTGCCAATCCGTTCACTGAGAATAACTCAGGGAAAGTGTAAGCAAAAGGATCAGTTGCATCAGGGAATACGTAATCAGCTCCAACAAATCTCCAAGAAGTGTTGTTTGCAAATTCAGTATCTATGAAAAGGATCAACTTACGTAGTTCAACCATATCGAAAGTAGTAATACTTCCTGATTTGTTGATATCCGCTGCAATCATCTTGTATGGAGAATCCAACAATTCGATGTTTAGAACGTGCTTGCTAATTAAAACAAGGTCATAAGTAGATACACCATTCAATACTGGTAAATCTTCAGTAGGAGTAACAGTGTAGTTCTGATTCAATGGTAAACCATTGAAAGAGTAAAGACCGTCAACACCAGTCATTTGATTCTCAGTCATGTAACCAGAAAGATCAACAGATACACCTTCAACTGCTTCTAGATCTTCAGTAGCAATACCACCTGAGATACTCGCACCTACTGGAGGTATAGGATCACAGTCACCAGAGTTATCTTGAATGATAACAAAAGTTGAAACATAAGCCCAGTTGTTTGCACAATCCTTAACCCAGAAGTCAACAGTGTTGTTTCCTAAATTATCACAGTCAAAAGAAACTGAAGTTGTTGTAGGAGGTACAGTTTGACCTGGTCCTTGAGATGGAGAAGCAATACGCATATCGCAGATACCGCTACACTCATCAGAAGATCCTTCGTCAAAATCATTCGCCCAGATTTCAGCATAACTATTTGATAAGTTAACCTCTAATCCGTAATCAGCATATACTAGTGGAGGAGTGTTATCCTCAACAGTAATCAAGAAAGTACAGTCGTCAAAGTTTGAACAACCATCAGATAATGTCCAAGTGAAACTGTGAACACCTACTGGTAGGTTATTTAGATTTACAGAGTTTCCGCTTCCTGACTGGTTCGTAGAACCGTCATTACCAGCATCTAATGCCCAAGTCCATTCTAGTGCATCTTCACCTGCACAGTTGTCAGTACCTGTAGCACTTAGTGAAATATCACCAGTACAACCGTTGTTGAAGTCACCATCGTTATCCGTATCAATATCAACAGTTACGTTATCACAAGCAGATGTGATTGTAGGAGCAACGTTGTCTTGTACCTTTATGATCTGAGTATCTTCCCAGTATCCAGCACCGTTACCATCGTATGCACACCAGTCAATTACTATCCACTTACGTAGAATCTTGTAACATGCAGTATCACCATTTAATGGAAGGATGATGTCTGGCTCTTGAGTAATTCCTACGTTTGAACAAGCATCTTCGTTTACTGTTGGAGCACCAGTTGCACCAGGATCAGTAGGACAGTTGATTGTTACATCGTTAGGGAAGTTGATATCACTTAAATCAAAGTCGTTAGGATTCTGAACACCCAATAATTGAGTACAGAAATCATCAGAAGCGTTAGCAAATGTACCAAAGCTAGTAGATACGTCAGCAACCGCTACAGAACCTGGGTAGATAGCGTAAGTTCTACGCGCATCACCTGGGAAGTTAGGGTTAGTGAAGTAAGATTCACCACAAGAGTTGATTCCACCACGATCTAAAATGAATACGTTAGCATCACAGTTGTCATAAGCATCTAGGTAGTAACCTACAAACGTATAACCAGAAGTTCCGTCAGAGTAGTAAGTTGGGTAACCACCGTTATCAGTAGTACTTACACCATCAAGAGGAAGATCAGAAATAGCTAAGATATCTTGATCACAGTCGTAATCTTTATTAGCAGGACAAGCAATAGTACCATCTAACTTATCTTCTACAGTAATTGTTACCATACAAGTGTTACGGTTACCAGCTTCATCAGTTACTCGGAAAGCAACCATTACTTCGTTTCCAGCATCACAACAAGCGAAAGGTACAGCTGGGTACCATCCTGTAGTTTGTGAGTTAGGGTTACCTGTTCCACGGTCAGCATTGTTTACTTGACCATTTGGTAGTTCATCATTACCTGCACCATCAGTAGTCCAGTCAAAGTTAATACAAGAATCCATACGACGTACATCCATAGTCACAGGACCACAGTTGTCGTAAGAACCATCATCAAATACTAGAGCAGCAACTTGAGTTATGTCAGCACTTGTTAAAGATACAGTGTGTTGAGTTTCACAAATTGCAACTGGGTTAGTTTGGTCAGTTACAGTAATGTCAAATGAACAAGAAGAACTATTACCACAATCATCAGCAGCTGAGATAGTTACAGTATGAGTACCGATTGGTAAACCAGTAACAATCCAGTTAGCACCACTTGGTGCAATTGTACCTGCAGAAGAAGTTGCAGTTACATCAATGTTTGCAGAACAAGCATCAGAAGCAACGATAGAAGATCCAGGGATCAATACGTTTGCTTCACAAGTAGAGCTTGAAGTACTAACGTCCATGTCAGCAGGACAAGTCAAAGTTGGAGCAACTTCATCAATTACCTTGATGAT
>CALGLS010000062.1 GCA_937959375.1 uncultured Saprospiraceae bacterium | reverse complement strand
TACTAAGAGCCCCAAACCCGTTGCACACCTGTAATTTTACCTTCTATTACTCCCCCACTATCTCCATCCATCGTAACTTCCAATTTTGAATAAACCTTGCTAGGGAAAAAGATCTCTGTAAAAACATCTTGTCCATCATCAATGAATATTTCAACAGAAGAAACATCGACTAGGGCTCGAATGCTCAGCTCGTCCGTTTTGCTTGCTCTAATTTTTTCATGAATCGCAGGAAAGTCACTAGAGAAGGAAACGTCGCCACTTTTCGTTCTGTCAAAGTACAGCTTTCCATTAGCGGTATCAAAATAAAAATGGACATGCTCGCCCAAATCATTAGACAATTTAAAACCATATTTCCCCTTCTTTCCTAATTTCATTTTCATCGAAACATCTGCTATTCCATTCGAAGGAAGTGGAGTGGCTTTATCTTTACCTATGGTCGTTATTTTATTTGTGTGTAAACGATTAAACTCTTTCACAGGCTTTCCAGTCAACATTGGAATACCATCCACATTTTGAATGCCTAATGTCCAAGGGATTGTCATGGCAGAACGCCATTTGGTAGTAGGAACGACCTGCGCATAGGCCCAGTTACTCATCCAACCGATAAAGATTCTTCGGCCATCAGTTGCAGGAATATCTGACCAGGTGATACCAGCGTAATTATCAGCACCCGCATCCAACCAAACCGATTTAGTTTTTTCCGCATAGGCAACTTCATCTGCAAAGGTAATTTGATCTACGTTGATGTGCCCCCAATCTTTAGCATGCTTATCAACTATTTTTAAGTGGGCTTTTTTGCCAAAATAATTAGAAACATCCCAGCCTTTCCATGATAATTTTTCTGTATTATTTCCCTCTGCCTCTCTGACTTGTTTGCCATCGATCACTAAAGCGATGTAAGTCATTCCTCGGTGATTCCCTCCTCCAATTAGAAAGTTAATCGCCTTTTTTTCAATGGTAAATTCCTTAGAAGTCAAACTCCCCACAGAGGCGTCTCCACCATGAAAACTATTCGCTAGCCCCTTCCCTTCGTAACCAGAAACAACTTGTTGGCCTGGCAAAGCACCATTACTAGGTTGCTCTCCAAAAGCCTTTCCCGCCACAGTCCAGTTACTATAATCTTTTTCAAAATCTTCGAATACATCTCCTTTTGGTATACTAGCTGGAAGGGTTCCCAGTAATTTCATAAAGTCTTTATTAATCGTAAATTCTTTTCCATCAAAGTGACCGATAAAATATTGTAATCCAGAACCACCATTCGGATTTCCGGGATTCATGTTTTGTAAAATCACCCAATGCTCTTTTCCATTTTCATCTTTTAATGGAAACAAATCCGGGCATTCCCATACGCCATCATGACTTCCTATATTTTTTCCGAATTTGGATAATAAAGACCAGTCTTTCAAATTTTCAGAACCATAAATCATTAAATGATCCAATGCCGTGACTACCATCACCCATTTTTTACTTTCTTCATGCCAGATAACTTTTGGGTCTCTAAAATCACGGATTCCGGGGTTGGCGATTACAGGATTCCCCTCATATTTCGTCCAAGTTCTCCCTTTGTCATTACTATAGGCAATTCCCTGTGTTTGAAAATCGTCTTCTAAACCAGCCTGTTCTTTTTCTAGGTCGTGATAACTAAAAATAGCTACCAAAGGCGGCTTATCTTCTTTACCAAAACCACTAGTGTTCTTCCAATCAACTACAGCGGATCCAGAAAAAATCAAACCATGCTTATCGGGATACAGTGCAATGGGCAAATGCTCCCAATGCATCAAATCCTTGCTCACAGCATGCCCCCAGTGCATAGGTCCCCAAGTGTTTCCTTTTGGATAATATTGATAAAAAAGATGGTATTCACCTTCGTAATAAACCATACCATTGGGATCATTCATCCAATTGGCCTCCGGTGAAAAATGGAATTGGGGCCGATGTTTTTCTTGATAGTAGTCAGAAACCATATGCGTAACATTTTTAGGAGTATTGTCTGCAACCGTATTCCCACAAGAAGAACACAACACTACTAATACAAAAAAAAGTCCTTTCGTGATATAATCCATAATATGATTGATTTAATTCTATTGATTGATTTTAATCAGAGATAAAGAAAGCTTCATTTTTTTGAAAGCAGTTGTTTAAAGTTACGGCAAATAGGCCATCCAATAAAGGTGGAAATAATTATAAAACGCTACAGGCAATTCACCGGTTAAAAAAATAAAATGGAAAAAATTCCGGCAAATCACCTGTAGTTCAAAAAAATATTTACTATCTCAAATCATAAATTAATGTTTACTTACCAAAATCAGTAAGCAAGTATATTCTAACAAAATATCTAATACTACTTTCATCGAGGCGTCTTCCTTTTTATCAACCTAAACAATTCCGTTTTTTCATTTCGGAATAAAGACAAAAAATAAACTCCCTCTGGAAAGTCTCTGATTGCAATGCTTTCCGCATTTTTATAACTTCCCTCAAGAACAGGTTGACCTAATGCATCGTATAACAAAAAAGCTCCGACGGTTTCACCTCCTCTATCTTTAAATTGTATATTAATTTTTTCATCAAAAGGATTTGGAAAAACGGAGTGAATTCTTTCTTTCTCTTGATTAAGCTCAGTTATTGTTGTATACAGATCGCCCGGCAAATCTGTAATTTCACAAACGGACGCTGGACTTAAGATTTCTTTGTCGACAATATCCCAAGCCCTAAACTCCAACAATTCGATCGGAGCTGCTGACTCTGTTACAATATCAACCAACTCACTGCCTGCTGATGGATAAACTCGAGCCGACATTACTACCACGTTATCTACAAAAACTTCCATGACCGAATGGTCTAAAAAAACGCGTACTTCAATCGTATCATGCGGATAAAAATAATAGGATTCAGAACGAATATTCTCAACAGTTTGAGCAGTAGAGGATAATATTCTATTGATTCCCAATCGATTTTGAACTTTATCAAAAGTGATGGATGTAAGCTGTGTTCCCGCCTCATTTTTAAATACCTGAATTTTAAAAGCATCAACTTCTGGTGTGTATAATTTAAAATACAACTCAGATTGTATCCCTTGGTATTCAGGTAAATTGTTATTGGTACCAGCTGTAATGCTACGATTCTCCACAAGTACTTCATTTTGCCTTGCCCTACAAATATTGGGATGTGGTAAGTGTCCAAGTGTTTCACCATCATCCATAACACGAAGTATACGAGGTAAAGAAAATATATGTCGCCACCCCGATTCCACTTGAAGTGAAACATCTCTATCTTCAGGAATAATTCCAGTGTACGTTAATCGGCTTGCCTCATCTAAACCGATGGCCGGAGACAGCAAATGTCTAGTTATGTGTTCAAATGATTTTGGATTGTCATTGTATGGTGTAAATGTATTGCCATCAAAAGACCCCATCCAATAAATAGTTTGGGCAGGTATAGAGTTGTATTGTGGAGTCACCACCAGCAAATAATCTTCTTCGTTGATTTTATTAAAATAAGGCATCTCCCAAAAAGTGCCAGCATTGGATACATCAGGGTTACTGTAAATCGCTGGTACATTGACCCAGTTGCTTAGATCACTAGACGTATAAGTAAATAAAATTCCTCCTCCATTATTTTGCAATCCCGATCCCACAACCATATAATAAGTATCGGCCTCTTTCCAGATGTATGGGTCACGAAAATCCAGATGATTTACATTAGTAGGTGCAGCAGGAATGACTGGGTTTTCATCAGAAAGTAACCAATCATTTAAGCTGCTATCTTCTGGATAAGCGATACCAATACCTGCAAAAACTCCGTTTACTCCCGTGTAGGCAATAACAGGTTCTGAATTATCATCAAAAAAAGTAGTACCCGACCAAGTTCCTTTAGATGCAAATCCTTCTTTAGGAGCAAGGGCGATTTTCTCTTCTGACCAATTGACTAAATCAGGACTACTCAGATGCCCCCAATGCATAAAATTAAGCATCGGTGCATTTGGATTTTTTTGAAAAAAGAGATGATATTGGTCTTCAAAAAAAGTAAAACCATAAGACTCATTTGTCCAACTGGTATTAGGCATTGGATGATAGCGAGGTCGCAAATAATCATTCGGATGTCTAACATTATGATCAATATCCAGGTCTACCTCAGTAGTTGCATATTGATTATAATTATTTTGAATAGTCGTTTCCGAAAGTATATTTTCATAAAATGTCAACTCATCAATAGCTCCATTGGCAACTGCTAGTGGAAAGCCATCAAAATTAACGGTGCTATTAGAGCGTCCTATATAGGTTAAATTATTATTGAGGTCTATTTGATTGTGACTCGCTATGGTTTGCTCTTCCCATAATGTTCCATTCACAAAGAGCATTGCTTTATCGTTGGGGAGATCTATTTGGAAGACAATGTGATTCCACTTATATTTTTCAATTTTTTGGTTTGTATTAATAACATAATATTGACCATCAGCATAAAACTCTAACACTAAATTACCGTAAGGGTTTACACTAATAGAAAAACCTTCTCCTCCTGCTTTTTGGTGTACTAAACCAGCCTGTTCTGCATTAAAAGACTCGGTAGCATACCATAATTCGACAGTCATTTCATTGGTAATATTGGGAATGGTAAAGTTGGACATAGCTGCCCAAGTAGAGTAAGCATCTAAACGCAAGGCGTTGCCTGCTACGCCAATAATTCGTTCGGGACTATTTTGATAATGTTCAACAGCGTATACATTTGTGCTAGTAGATTCGATAATTTCACTTTCTCCAGAGGCTTCATCAAAAGAAAACTGTGCTACCAACTGTGCGTTTACATTTAGGTGGCAACTTGTCTTAATCATAAAAAGAAGAAAGTAAAACTGTATATTTCTCATCAAAAAAAACAAATTATGACTTACTTAGAACGATAGAAAGAAAAAAGAATGAAATGGTAAACAAAAGCTACCATTTCATTCTTAATTAAAAAAACTCAATTAGTTTTTAAATCTATCTAATGCATTTCTTGTTAATTCAACTACATTTGTGATTGGACCATCACCTCCAGTTCTGTCCCATTCGTAAGCACCAACAGGAACAGAAAGAATTGTTCCATCAAAGTCTCCATTAGGGCCAAATTCAACAATAACACCAAACTCGATTCCTCCTACAAGTGCATCCCACTCAGTAGAAGCTCTTACTACAGAAGAGGTAACTTCTTCGAATTTATTTTTAGAAGAATTTAGTACATCTGGATCAACTTGACCTTCGAACATTGGAATAAAGAACCAGTTGTTTTGACGATCTTTTTTCATTCCTCCAGGGCTTAAACAAATACCATCAAGGTCTCCTTCAGCGAAAGAGTAAGCAGTTCTTTCTAAACCACTCCATAACCAAAATGATCCATTGTCAGCAGGATAGTCACCAAGACTTGGTCCTGTATCAGGAAGGAATGAGATGCCCCAACAGTCAGGATTTTGAACTGGATCTCCAGTGTTGTACCACCAGTTGTTAGGGTTGTAGATTTCGTCAATTCGACCAATTGCACCAACTAAAGTTGACGTGCTACCAGAAAGGACAAGATTCTTTCCAGACTTAACAAAACTTTCCATAATTCCAGCAGCATTCGCAGCGCTAGCAGGAAGTACTTCAGATGCTTGATAAATACCGTCACCATTCGCATCTTGAGGAGGAGCAGGATTTCCATCACTATCTACACCTGGGTTAGAAACGTAGTGGTACCAAATTACATTTGCCGTGCTGATTGCATCTGCAGTTAAATCTGAAAATGAAATGTAGGCAGCCTCTGCATCGTATTCACCGAGTGCCCATTCATATGCAACTTTAGATTCAGCTGGTAAATTCGCCATATCGCCATCACCAACCAAAACAATTCTTAATGGATTCTCACCTTCAACCATAGTAACCGTATAAGTCGAAGTAGAAGATCCATTGGTTACAGTAAAGGTAACTGCTCCACCTGAAAAGTCAACAGGGTTTGAAGGAGAGATGGATGCTCCTGCAGGAACCGTTGCTGCTACATTAACAGCAGAGATGTCTTCTCCGTAAGGATAATCGACAGTTACATCAGTACCACTAATAACACCTACAGCCTGGAATGGGTCTGTAATTTCAAATATCGAAATACTTGTACTCGTGTTGTCAGGAGTTGAATCATCATCTTTGTCACAACCAGTCCATAAAAGACCTGCAGCTATGAACATTGTTAAAAACAAAAATTTTTTCATAATTTTTAATAGTTTAAGTAATTTTTAAAATAAATACATTGTTAGACTACCTTAAATAATTACTAAGAAAAAAGTCGTTTCAGTTTTTTCTTAATGCATACAAAAGACAATCGTTTTTTTAATAGATAGTTAGTATTTAGTAGTATTTAATATCCTGTATTCTGTTCGTATAAATCAGGTGCTAAATCAATTTCTCCCTGAGGTATTGGCAGGTATTCGTGTTTATTAGACTGGAAGACTGAACCTTGTAAATACTCTACTCTATCTCCCTCTGTTTGGTAATAGTTATTTATCACCTCTTCAGTAATTCCCCATCTGTTCAAATCATAAAAACGATGTCCTTCCATGGCTAATTCTAACCTTCGTTCAAATCGCAATGCCTGACGGGCAGTTTCTTTTGTCCATCCACTATTGCTGTAAAGACCAATGTTATAATTAGCTGCGTCTTCAGATCCATCAAGTGTTTTCACATATTCGCTATTCATAGCGCGTTCTCTAATTTCGTTGATTAAATCAATGGCATCCGAAAGACTTCCATCCGATTCAATAATGGCCTCAGCCTTCCACAGTAAAATTTCAGCGTAGCGAATGACATTAAAATTCAAACCAGAAGCTGCCCAAGGGAAAGAGTTGTGTACCCGAGGATCATCTGGAGCGATGACATGTTTTTTGCCACTGAATCCTGGAAAATAATCTTGTGATCTTACCCAAGCCTCGTCATAGTTGGCCGTTCCTTTCCATGGGATTCCGAGTCGACCAAATGTGAAGTCAATTCTAGGATCGAGAGGACCTGGATAGTTTCCATCGGAGACGCTACTTCCACTATTAAAGCTGTTAAAAAGTGGCAATCCATCATTATCTACTTTAAAGGCATTGACTAAATTCTGACTTCCCAAATAGAAATCATCTCCATTGGCATAACCACCTCCATTAATACCTGGACCTGATGTTATGTTTAACAAATCGCCCCAGTTATGATTTAGGAAAATATTAGCAGTAGAGTATTGAATGGTAAAAACAGATTCTATACTGTTTTCAAAATCTAATTCAGACAGTTGTTGAAAGTCATCTAATAAATCAAATGGACCTCCCATTACAAAATTACAATGTCCGATAGCTACACTCCACTGCTTTCTTTCAATCGCAATTTTTGCGAGATATCCTGCAGCATTGTACTTAGTAATTCGACCGACTTCAGGTTGCTCTGTTGGCAGATTATCAAAAGCGGCTTGCATGTCTGCCTGGATTAAATCCCATATTTCTACATCAGTAAAACGTGTATTTGTTTCCGCTGTAGGATCCATTGTTTCATCCAGATAAACGATTTGATTAAAGTTTCTTTTAAGATCAAAGTGGAAATGGGCTCTTAAAAATCGCATCTCTGCAATCCGTATATCTTTCGGATAAAGTGGATCTTCTAAGTTTGTAATTTCTCGAATGGCAACGTTACATCTTGCAATTCCGAAATAAGGATTTCTCCATTTTTGAACACTAGAAGAGTTGGTTGGATCTTGGGTAGCAGTTTCTAATTGGTGTATACCCGTTTGATCTCCGATTCCTCCTCCACCTTTGTAAGCATCATCAGACCGGACATCCATGATCCAATTACTGGAAGGTCCTTGGAAGGATTCATCATTACCAAAGAAATGCCCTCCCAGTGCTTGATAAGCTGCGATAACCTGCTTGTCAACAGTAGCTGCACTTGCAACTCCCTCGGCTAAAACACCTTTAGGATCTTTATCCAATAGTTCTTTTTGACAAGACGTAAAAACCATTGCTCCAAAAACGAAAAGAAATAATATTGATTTATAAATATAATTAGTCATGATGTTTAGTTTTGACATTTGCTAATCCTTTGAGACTTTAGCAAACGTAATCCAAGTTTTTAAAGATTAATATTCACTCCTAGTAAAATGGTTCGTGCCAATGGATAAGCACCATTGTCAATTCCTGGGATATTACTATTTCCTTCGAAAGGTAATTCTGGATCGACACCAGAGTAGCCCGATATGATAAATGGATTTTGTACTTCTACGTAGACGTTGGCTCCAATAACTTTAAGTAGTTGTTTAGGAATCTGATATCCCACTTTAATGTGTCTGACTTTTAGATAGGAACCATCTTCGATGAAATAAGAAGAAGCTCTGAATTCATTGTTTCCTTTGTCATCAAGAATAACGGCAGGGATGGAAGAGCCGGTGTTGTCTGGAGTCCATGCATCCAATATTCCAGTTCCATGATTGAATAATTCTGACTGAGCAAAATCCGTGTATATCTTGTTTCTATTGTAGATTTCGTTTCCAACAGAAGCATAGAGTGCAGTGGAGAACGTAATGTTTTTCCAGGAGATATTAAGACCAATACCTCCAGTCCAGTTTGGATGAAAGCTTCCGAGGTAAACTCGATCTTTGTCATCCACTACCCCATCGCCATTGGAATCTGCATATTTTAATCGTCCAACATCTTTTCCAACTTGAGTAGCATGTGCTTCTACTTCGCCTTGGTTTTGGAAAATTCCTTCTACCTGATATCCATAATACACACCGTAAGGTTGCCCTTCTACGATTCTCGTGATACCATCTCCCGTTTCGATGTAAGATTCGTTTTCATTTCCGAGAGAAACCTCAAAACCGAATTTATCAAAGTTATTTCTGTATGCTCCAAATTGAGCAGACACTTCCACATTTAAATTGCTTCCAATTTTGGTATTGTATGCAAGATTGGCATCAATTCCTCTGTTACTCATTTCACCAATATTTACGAATGGTGGTTGACCTTCGCCCTGAACTGCCAACAAAGGAAGTCTAAACAAAATATCCTCAGTCTTTTTATTCCAAAGATCAAATTCGAAATCTATCTTTCCATTGAACATTGAGAGGTTTAAACCAATATTAGATTGTGTAGTGGTTTCCCAACTTACATTTGGGTTACCTCTTGACAATACAACGAAGCCCTGTTCAACTCCTGTGTTTGTACCAGCAATATCGTAATCACCACTATTGGGGTTAGAACCAAACAAACTAAGTTGAGTGAAATCTCCGGCAGTTTGATTACCGAGTTGTCCCCAGCTTCCTCGTAATTTCAATTGGTCGATATTACTTGCAAAGCCAATTCCATCAAAAAAGGATTCTTTTGAAATTACCCAACCTGCGGAAACAGATGGGAAGTAACCAACTTCATTAAAACGAGAAGTTTGATCGCGACGCATGATACCAGAAAGCAGATATCGCTCATCAAAATTATAATTCAATCTTCCGAAAAAAGAACGCAGTGCATTCCCTGTTCCTCCACCAGAAGTTCGAGCATCTCCTGAGGCAGCACTTTGAAATGTAAAATCTACATCTTCAATTAGAAAGCCGGTATTTTCTGCGATTAGAAATTCCGATTCAACATCAACCGTTTCGTAACCAAGATTGACTCCTAAACCATGTTTTCCAAATGTTCTATCATAACCAATCGTGTTGGTCCAAGTAATGGTTCTTCTTCTATTATAAATATTGCCTAAGAAATTATTTTGAATATCAAAATCACCTTCTTGAAAACTAGCTTGGAAAGCTCTGGCATAATTATCTGAGTGTTCCAATCCATAGCTACTTCTTAATTTTAGTTGATGGCCATCCAATATACCAATGGCTTCAAAGAGATCCAGTTCCGTGTAAATATTACCAAGTACTCTGTTGACCCGATTGGTGTTGTCTTTATTTTTCTCTAAAAGACTTACATTATTCCTTACGTCTGGGAAGCCTCCAATTTTTCCAGCATAAGCACCTTTTAGATCAAAAACGGGTAAGGCAGGGTGTTGTCTAAGCACGTCAGTCGGTACACCATCTTGTCCACGTTGCACCCCAACTTGCACTTCATTAGCAAATGAAACAGAAAGGTTTTCCCCAACAGTAAGTCCTTTAAAAACTTTATAGCTGGAATTTAATCGGGTGTTTATTCTATTATAATTCGTATGGTCAATCAAACCATCTTGATCAAAATAATTAAGTCCAAGAAAATAGTTTCCGTTCTCACCACCTTGGGTAACATTTAAGTAATACTGTTGTTGCCAAGCATCGCTATAAATTTCGTCGTACCAGTTTGTTCCTTTCGCATCGACTTGATAGATTTGCTTACCATTTGTAATGATGTAGGGGTTGGTATTTAAAACCGATTCTGGTCCACTTCCATATGCAGGATGATTAGGCGTTAAACCTGTATTTCTAGAAGCCTCCCAATACACCTCCCCCCATTGAGTTGCATCTAATAAGTCAATTTTCCTGTTGATTTGTTGCACACCAGAGAGCATACCTGCATCAACTGACAGTTTACCTTTTTTACCTTTCTTCGTTGTAATAATAACCACACCTGCAGCTGCACGAGAACCATAAATACTTGCAGAGGCATCTTTCAATATTTGAATGGATTCAATATCTGTAGCACTTATGTTATTCAAATCAGAGGTTGTAGGAACGCCATCCACTACATAGAGCGGTGTATTTCCATTTACAGAAGTAATCCCTCTAATTTTCAAATTTGTACGACCACCACCGGGTTGACCATCTTGGGTAATCGTTACACCACTCACTTTTCCTTGCATAGATTGTACAACATTGGAGTAGGCTCCTTTCGCAACTTCGTCTACATCTACTACGGAAATTGACCCCGTAACATTCGCTTTTTTCTGAGTTGAGTATCCAACCACGATAACTTCATCTAACAATTTTCCTACACTTAAGTACACCTCAACAGCTCCTGATTCTGTAATCTCCGCTATACGTTTTGCGGCATAACCCGTGTAAGAAATTTCGAGAATCCCCGGTTCGTTTAAAGTAATTGAAAAAGCACCATTTATATCCGTTACAGTACCAGTGGTTGATTCTAAAATCTGCACTGTCGCACCAATCAAAGGTTCTTTAGTTTCCTCATCGAATACATTTCCGGTTACTGTAATCTGGCTAAATAAACCTGTAGAGAGGCATAAGAAGAGTAAGGTAAATAAGTAAATTTGTTTCATAAAAAAATTCAATTTTAGTAAATTTAGAATTACTCAAAGTTTAAGACTTTGGCAATACATTTTTTTTGGATGGATGTGCTGGAATTGCGCCTTTTTGTGAGGCCACATAAGCTCCGAGTTCACATCCTTTTTCAAGACAGGACGAGATATGCTCTCCGTTTAAGTATTGTTGTATAAATGCGGCTAAAAAAGAATCTCCGCTACCTACAGTGTCAACAACATTTGTTTTGATTCCTGGAGCTTGATATAATTGCCCCTTGCTAAAAGCTTCTGCCCCTTTTGCTCCAAGTGTCTGAATAATGATATCTAATGAGAATTGCTTACTTAGTTTTTCGTAAAAATCAGTTTTATTAATTTCAAATAAGTCCATTAATAATTCCGCTTCCTCATCATTTATCTTTAGAATATGTGTGATTTCTAAAAGATCAACAATCAATGCTTTATCAAAAAAGGATTGTCGGATATTGAGGTCACAGATATTTAGTTTTGCTAATTTCGCTAATTCAAAAAGAGATGATTTACTTTTAATTGTTCGACAAACAAGACTCCCATAAACAAAGGCTTCGGACTGTACCATAAGCGCTTTATTTTCGTTATTGGCTTGTATATCATCCCAAGCTACAGGAGCTTTTATCGTATAACTTGGCTTACCAAATTCATCCAACAGTACATCTACAACACCCGTTTCAATCCTATCGTCCACCTGTGTATAGTTCGTTGAGATTCCTTGCACCTCCATCGCTCTTAGTATTTCTTCTCCTAACGGATCCTTTCCTACTCTACTGATCATGTGTGCTTTTAGTCCAAGTTTATTGGCATGAGCAGATACATTAAATGGGGCACCTCCTAGCTTTTTCCCATCAGGATAAACATCCCAAAGTACTTCTCCAAAACAGACGATATATGCTGTATTCTTTTCCATTAATAAATGCTCAAAAAAGTAGTTTTTACTAAAAGTTATATTGTTATCACAAAGAAGTATTCTTGACAGATAGCTTCAAATCAGGGCTGCTCAATTCTTGTTCTAATTCTTCCAAACTCTTTCCGTTTGTCTCTGGCATCATAAACAAAACAAACAATAATTGCAGTACCATAAATCCAGCAAAGAAGGCAAATATTGGCCAAGGGTTATCTTTGAAAATACCATTATTCTGATCTAGAAAAACAGGTGTTACTAAAGTAATAAGGGCAGCAAATACCCAGTGGACACCCGAACCGAAACTCTGTCCGCTTGCTCTAACTTTTGTTGGAAATATTTCAGAAATGAAAACCCAAATTACGGCGCCCTGACCAACTGCATGCGAGGCAATGAACATCAGAATAAAAAACAACAAAAACATAGAACCAGCTCCACTATAAAAAGCATAGGCGACCATAGACAAACTGATGATGTATCCAATAGATCCCCAAAGAATCAATTTTTTCCTTCCTGAGCGATCTATCAGATACATGCCCAACAATGTAAATATGAGATTAACCAAACCTATTGAAATAGAACTCATTAAGGACTCTTTACTCGCTAATCCAGCTACTTCCAAAATTTCGGGAGCGTAATACAAAATGAAATTGATCCCCGATAGCTGATTGAAAAAAGCAAGTAGAAAAGCGAGTGTAATTGGGAAAGAGTACTTCTTATTAAAAAATCCAGTCTTAACGGTTTCCTTTACGGAAGCTTTTATCTCTTTAATAGATTCACTAACATTGGCAATCCCCATTTGCGACAGTATGTTACCGGCCTCTTCTTCATCGCCTTTGTGCAAAACCAGCCATCGTGGACTATTGGGAACACCCAAGACCATAAGGCAATAGATAATAGCAGGAATGGCTTCAACACCTAACATCAACCTCCAGTCAATACTTCCTCCCACGCCTTTCAACAAATAATTACTGAAAAAAGCAATGAAAATTCCGAAGACGATCATAAACTGATAGCGAGCCACTAGGCCACCACGTTTCTCAGCTGGAGCTATTTCGGAAAGATAAGTTGGAGCGGCTACCGAAGAAGCACCTACCCCTAGTCCTCCAATAAATCGGAAAAAAGAAAAGGTATATGGGTCTGGCGCCATGGCAGAACCTATTGCAGAGATGGAATAAAGAACACCAATCCAAAACAAGGTTTTCTTACGACCAAATTTATCACAGGGAATACCACCAAAGAGTGCCCCTATCACTGTACCCCATAAAGCCATTGACATGATAAACATACCATGAAAAAGTGGAGAGGTATTCCAAAGTTCTTTGATAGGAAGGTTTGCCCCTGAT
>CALGLS010000061.1 GCA_937959375.1 uncultured Saprospiraceae bacterium | reverse complement strand
ACGATCTTTTTTACACTACTATTCACCTTGTTCGCTTTCAATGGATTTACGCAAAGTTGTAAACCGATAGAACTACGCTGCGAATACAAAACAAATCCAACAGGAATCGAAACGATGCAACCACGCTTAAGTTGGCGACTGGAGGCGAAGAAAGGAAAGCGAACCGTCATGCAATCTGCTTATCAAATACAAGTAGCCAACAGCATAGAAAGTTTGAAAAAAGGAACAAAGCTAATTTGGGATACGGGAAAACAACAAAGCGATCGCTCGGTACATATTCCTTATGATGGCAGCAAATTGGAGGCACGTGGGAAGTATTACTGGCAAGTGAAAATCTGGGATGAGCAATCAAAAGAAAGTAACTGGAGTGAAATTGCTAATTGGGAAATGGGACTCTTGGATTCAATCGCATGGAAAGCAAAATGGATTGAACCCATGTTGCCAGAGGAAGGACATTTTAATCCAGCTCCAATGTTGCGCAAAGGATTTAGTTTGAAAAGTAAAATTGTGAAAGCTCGATTGTACATTACTGCGCACGGCGTTTACGAGGCATTTATTAATGGAGAACGGGTAAGCGATGAATTGTTTACGCCGGGATGGACGACTTACCATAAGCGCTTGCAATATCAAACCTTTGATGTAACTGAATTGTTGAAAAAAGATGCCAATGCAATAGGTGTTCGATTAGGTGATGGCTGGTATCGAGGTAAACTCAATTGGAAAGCATATGGAAATAAAACGGCCTTGCTTTGTCAGTTGGAAGTAGAATACGAAAACGGGAAAAAGGAGATGATTATTTCTGACACCGATTGGAAAGCCACGACAGGAGCAGTGCGCATGTCGAATATTTATCAGGGAGAAGTCTACGATGCTCGCCTGGAATTGAAAGATTGGGCTAAACCAAATTACGACGACAGTTCCTGGAATACTTGCAAGCGTGTAGCACATTCCAAAAGTAAATTGATTGGAACAGAAGGAATACCCGTTCGGAAAATGGAAGTGGTAAAAGCAAAAGAAATTCTTCGTTCTCCGAAAGGAGAAACCATTATAGACATGGGACAAAATATGGTGGGTTGGATCAAACTAAAAGTTAAAGGTCAAGCTGGAGATACCATCACCTTGTATCATGCAGAGGTGTTGGATAAGCGAGGTAATTTTTATACCGACAATTTGCGTCATGCCAAACAAAAAGTTCAATACATTTTAAGTGATGACCAAGAACGATCTTTTGAACCACATTTTACATTTCAGGGGTTTCGGTATTTGAAAGTAGAAGGAATTTCTGAACCAATTAGCTTGGATCAATTTACAGGAATTGTCATTTATTCTGACCTAGAAAAAACGGGTTCCTTTGAATGTTCTAACCCAATGATCAACCAACTGCAAAGCAATATTGAATGGGGCCAGAAAGGAAATTTTTTGGATGTACCAACGGATTGTCCTCAGCGGGATGAGCGGATGGGCTGGACTGGTGATGCACAGGCATTTGCGCGAACAGCTTGTTTTAATTACAACACGGCTGCCTTTTATACCAAATGGTTGCAGGACCTAAAAGCGGATCAACTAGAAAACGGATCAGTACCTTGGGTGGTTCCCGATATTTTAAAACGCAATGGCTCGACCGGTTGGGCAGACGCAGCAACCATAGTGCCTTGGACGATGTATCTAAAATATGGTGACGAACGAATCTTGGAGCGACAATACGATAGCATGAAAAAGTGGGTGGGCTATCTGGAAGAAGCATCGGAAGGAAATTTTCTAGTTCAAAAAGGATTTCATTTTGGAGACTGGTTGTTTTTTATTCATCCTTCTGATTGGAATGTAAAACCGGGACATACCGATATTGATTTTTTAGCAACCGCTTTTTTTTCGTACTCTACCCAATTGACTTTACGCACGGCCCGAATTCTCCAAAAAGAAGGAGATGTAAAGTACTACGAAAAACTACTTTCGCAAATCAACAAGGCTTTTCAACAAGAGTTTGTAACACCAAGCGGAAGACTGAGTCCACATTCTCAAACAGCATACACATTGGCACTGGCCTTTGATCTTTTGACGGAAGAGCAAACGAGCAAGGCAGTTGATTACTTAGTAGCAGATATCAAAGCGCGAAAGTTTCATCTTTCTACGGGTTTTTTGGGGACGCCTCATTTGTGTCATGTTCTTTCTGATCATGGTCAAATTGATGTTGCCTACAAATTGTTATTTCAAGAAAAATATCCTTCTTGGTTGTACCCCATTACCAGAGGAGCTACTACGATTTGGGAGCGTTGGGATGGCATCAAGCCAGATAGTAGTTTTCAATTGGTGAAGATGAACTCTTTCAATCATTATGCCTACGGAGCCATCGGGGATTGGATGTATCGAGTCGTTGCAGGTATTGAATTAGATGTTGAGCAACCGGGTTACAAACATATTTTAATCCAACCTCAACCAACTAAAGAATTGACTTTTGCAAAAGCATCTTATAAGTCTATCCATGGACTGATTCGTTCAGAATGGGAGATTAAAAATAATCGAATGGAAGTCATCGTAGAGGTGCCACCCAATACACGCGCATCGGTTCGTTTACCCAATGCGAATTTGACTGAAGTGATGGAAGGAGAGGAGGTGCTTCAATCGGTGTCTGAGATCTTGTGGGTGAAAGAAGTGGAGAAGGAGGGAGTGTTTTTGGAACTTGGTTCGGGAGTGTACTCGTTTAGTTATCCTTTTGAATGGGGGAGTGATTAAGAGTGGAAAATAATTTTGAGAATAATAAATTGAAAATATAGGATTAAAAATCCTCCCAAACCAATACGACTCAGGAGAATTAAATAAAACGATTTAAAATTGATACTTGATCCCAATGTTGAAAATAAAGGGATTGTATTTTAAGTTTTTCAATTGATCGTTATTCGACTCGTTTAAAAGGTTTAGTTTGTTGAAGGATACATATTTGGCTTCCCAGTTCATGCTCCATCGTTCTGCAAATTGGAAATCTAAGCCAACCAATCCTTGAACTCCAATGTCTCCTTCTTGAGAGAAAGAACCGTTTTCTCCGGTTCCAAAATCTAAATCAATTTCTTGTATGAAAGAACCACCAATTCCAATGTAAGGAGTGAAGTAACCATAGGTAGGTAGTTTGTAAATTCCATTGACATAAATGAAGTTGGAAGCATAATCACCATTGCTTGTGATGTCATTACTGCTGATCGAAATATTGTTCTTTTTATATTCCCATCCAACTTCAGCAGTAAACCTTTTGCTAATGTTGTATCCTAAAGAAATACCTGTTGTAAATCCAAATCCACTACTAACGTTTAGATCAGTAGTTTTTGAATCAGTGACGAACTGCATCTTCATGTCTTGAATACCAATAAATCCACCGTATGGTTTTAGATAGATTTTGGAAAGTGAATTGCTTGGACTGTCTTGCGCAGAAAGATTGCAAAATCCGAAAAGGCTTAGGGTTAGTGCGATTACCAAATTAATTTGTCTCATTTTAAATTGTTTTATTGTTGAAGTGTTTTTATTACTTCGTGAATTAATAACACAAATTTAGGATGAAGACAGGCTGAATAACGGTAACCTATGTTACAATTTTTGAGATCTTAGTCGGCTTAAGGCTGGTCTGGTAATTCGGATATAGCTTGAGATATGTTCTAAAGATAAGCGGTTGTGTAAGTCAGGATGCTCTTGCATAAAGTCGTAGTAGCGTTTTTTAGCATCATCAAAATGTTGAGAATCTAATCTACTTTCAAGTTTTTTGATAATGGCTTCTGCCATCAATCGTCCAAATTTTTCCAAGCTGGGATATAGACGATAGCCTTCTTGAATATGCGCATAGTTAAAACAAAGTAGGGTGGAAGGTTCAATGGTTTTAAAATAATATTGACTCGGTTCTTGTTGGATAAAGGCTTTGTAGTGCGTGACAAAATTACCTTCTTTTACAAATCGGGTATTGATTTCTTTACCGGTATCATCTATGTAGAAACCGCGCAATAATCCTTTCGCCACAAAACCAATTTCATTATGCACTTTAAAAATATCGATGTATTCTTCATTCTTTTTTAAGGTTCTTTCCTTTGCTCCGTTGACGAAGTAATTTAAAGCATCCTCATCGATTTGTGGATGGACGTATTTGACGACTGTTTTAAATAAGTCTTGGTGAGTCATGTTTTTGAGGTGTAAATGAAAAGAAAAGAAGGAGGTGTTTTACTAGTTGCCAATCACATTTTTAGCATATCAATCTCACCATCAATATCCTCCATCGCCAATTCAAAGTTGTCTTTCATGTTTTTTGGAGCAAGTTTTCTACATGCTTTTATTTGCTTCCTGATTGACTTTAATTCTTTAATGTCTTCACAATCTTCATAGTCAGGAATCTTGATGGTTTCCTCAAGTAAGATAGATACTTTTGCTAAGTTTTTGGCAAGCTTAAGATCATTTTCAGATCTAGAGTCATCGTGAGAAATTTCAACTAATCGATTGTTTCGAAGAGCAATGATGTCTCCCAAAATGGTAGATGCAAATAGGGTGCAATCTGGATCAATCGAATAAGTAGTTCTATAGCTTTCTGCTTCTTTTTCATCTTTAAAGAAACTCCAATCTAAGATTGGGATAAACTGTCCTTTGAATTTTTCTAATTCCATTTTTTTGTTTTTAAGATGCTGAAGTGCGAAATGTACGAACACACTTTGTTACTTACAAATTAAAGGCAATAAACTATCATAGCCCGACGAACCTAAAACGCTCTTTACGGCAGACAGGTCTAAACAAGCTTCCTTTAATTTTCCATCCTGTAAATAGGCTTGGCCACGGAAAAAACGATACTCTACACTCGGAGGAAAGGTCTCAATGGCAGTAGTCCATTTTGCGTAAGCAGCTGCTGTCTCACCGGAATTGTACAATTGAACACCTTCATCTGATAATTTACTAGCGGTGTCAAATGCTTCAACTGGTTGGCCACAAGTAGAAGATTCTGGACGAAAGGTTAAACGAATTGGATAGAGTACTGCTACATTTTCTCCATCTAATTGTGCAATGTTCCATTGGCCACTGGTCGCACTAGCTACTCGTATTGCTTCAAAAACGAAATCGTCATTAAGGTTAGAGTAATTGTACATGCTGCTAACGATAGCTTGACCATTTTTGCGAATCAGCAACTCACAAGCGATCGCCCCTGTTTCGCAGGAATCAAGTCCGCTTTTAGGATATTTTAGGTTTTCCAAAAAGAAAACAGACAAGGCTTCTTCTCCTTTTTTATAACTAGGAGCTTGGTCGTATTTTGTCCAAATCGTATCACCATCCATAATCGTGTAAGGAAGCGGAACTTGAATTTTAAAACGAACAGGCATATTGAAATTAACATCAACTGGGATGCTATCGTTATAACCCGGAATCCATTTTATATTTTGTTCTTTCATCAAGTCGAGAATACGAAGTGCCTCTTTTCCACAGCCATAACCGATATCTTTCAGTATTTTTGGCTGAGCAATTTCTCCCGTTTTCGTAACAACGAACTGAATGACCACCGTACCTTCTATATTATTCGCAAGCGCCGAATCAGGATACACAATATTTTGATAAATAAAACCTAGTAACTTTTCTTCAGCACACTTTGACTTGAGTGGGCCGTCTGTGTAAAATTCACAACCAGGAAAGCGCGGCATCTCAGAAGCAACGTTGAGTGGATTGATGGTGTCGTTCTGAGCAGTGCACCAAGCGCACAATAAAAAGAATACTCCTAGTAAATAATATTTCATTTCTTTGACTTATGTTTGTTTAATAAGAGATGGAAGTTTGATGTTTCCTATTAGCATATTACGCTTATAGCGTATTTTAGATTTTTATTTTCAGACTTTGATCTCTGCACAAAGATACCATACGGCACACAATCTATCCAACTATGCACCTCAAAATCTCCGCTTTTAGAACGTTTCAAGTTCTTTTTCTGCTTGCTCTAGCAACTATCTTCTCTTGTAAAGGGCTAAAAAATCAAAAATCCATTAAAAAAGGAATGCGGATTACTCAATCTGTTACCATCAAAACAGGTACCTACATCTTAGAAAGTGTGAAACTGGCAGACCCAATCATGACGATTA
>CALGLS010000060.1 GCA_937959375.1 uncultured Saprospiraceae bacterium | reverse complement strand
TCTGGTAAAACTTTTACCATGGCCAATGTAATTACGCAGTTGAATCGTCCAACCTTAGTGCTGACGCATAATAAGACTTTGACCGCGCAGCTCTATGGCGAGTTCTGTGAATTCTTTCCGAATAATGCGGTTGAGTATTTTGTTTCTTACTATGATTATTACCAACCCGAAGCTTACATCACGCATTCGAATACATTCATTGAGAAGGATCTGTTGATCAATGAGGAAGTAGATAAATTGCGTCTTCGTGCAACGTCTTCATTATTATCGGGAAGACGAGATGTGATTATCGTTGCATCAGTTTCCTGTATCTATGGTATGGGAAATCCGGAAGATTATGCAGGGAGTATTATTCGGATTGAGCGAGGGATGAAGATTACTCGAAATACGTTTTTATACAGCCTTGTGGAAAGTTTGTATTCAAGAACGGAGGTTGAATTTTCGCGAGCGACATTTCGAGTACGAGGTGATACGGTGGATATTAACTTACCTTATGTCGACTATGGCTATCGAGTCATTTTCTTCGGTGATGAAATTGAAGAAATTGAACGAATAGAATTAGAAAGTGGCAAGCGAATTGAGTCGATGGAGAATTGTGCTATTTTTCCAGCTAACCTATACATCGCACCAAAAAATCGTATTCACGGAATCGTTGAAGAGATTCAAGATGAATTATATAAACAAGAACAATACTTCAAAGCGGAAGGTCGTGAAGAAGAAGCGAATCGTATAAAAGAACGCGTTACATTTGATCTTGAAATGTTGAAAGAATTGGGATATTGTAGTGGTGTCGAAAATTACTCTCGTTTCTTTGATGGTCGTAAGCCAGGAACTCGTCCTTTTTGTTTGTTAGATTATTTCCCAGATGATTACTTGATGGTGATTGATGAAAGTCATGTTACCATTCCGCAAGTTCGTGGTATGTGGGGAGGTGATCGTTCCAGGAAATTAAATCTAGTCAACTTTGGTTTTAGGCTACCCTCTGCAATGGATAATCGACCGTTGAGTTTTTCTGAATTTGAAAATTTATTGAATCAAGTGGTATTTGTATCAGCAACCCCAAGTGATTACGAACTGGAAGAAACGGGAGGTGTTTTGGTAGAGCAAATCATTCGTCCAACAGGATTGTTAGATCCACCTATCGAAGTGCGACCAAGTGTGAATCAAGTCGATGACTTGCTGGATGAAATCAATGAACGAATCAGAAAGAAAGAACGCGTTTTGGTGACAACCCTAACCAAACGAATGTCAGAAGAGCTGAGTAAGTATCTAGCGAAACTAAACATCATGTGTCGTTACATTCACTCCGAAGTAGACACGATGGAACGGGTTGAAATTTTGCGAGATCTACGACTTGGAACCTTTGATGTATTGATCGGTGTCAACTTGTTGAGAGAGGGTTTGGATTTACCAGAAGTATCGCTTGTCGCAATTTTAGATGCTGACAAAGAAGGCTTTTTACGAAATGCTCGGTCGCTTACACAAACGGCAGGACGTGCCGCACGTAACTCCAATGGTCTAGTTATTTTCTATGCGGACAAAATTACTCGTTCCATGAAAATGACAATAGAAGAAACAGAACGTCGTCGCGAAATCCAAATGGCCTATAATGAAGAGCATGGCATTACACCAACCACGATTTTTAAGTCACGTGAAGAAATAATAAGTTCTAGTTCCATTCTTGATGTACGAGGTAAGAAGGCTTATGTGGAAAGCGAAGAACCAAGTTTAGCTGCTGATCCAATTGTGAATTACCTCAATAGAGAACAGATGGAAAAGCTTATAGCAGAAACAGAACGAAAGATGAAGGCTGCATCAAAAGATTTAGACTTTATCACCGCGGCGCAATATCGCGATGAGATGCAGGCGCTGAAGAAGCGCCTCAAACAGTTGGGTTAATTAAAATTAAAGGAGGAAAGATAAGGACAGCAGCGTCCACTCTAATGATTGGATGCTGCTGTCTTTTTAGTTTTGCGAGAAGCCATTATTACCTTCACTGGTCTAACAGCAATATAGTTTTCTGTTGTCTCTTCGATATGAGACGTTCGTTCGATAGGTGCAACATTGAATCCGTGTGCTTTCAAAAAAGGAACGACCTCGGTATCTGCCATCTTATCCGGACCTTCAAATATGATGGTGTGTAGCTCTGGATTTTTCAGAATATTAGTACAACCTTTCAGCACGTTTAACTCCCAGCCTTCTACGTCCATCTTGATGATCGTTGGTAGTGGTGTTAGACCTTGTTCAACAACGAAGTCACCCGTACAACTAAGTGTATTGACCGAAGAATCAATTCCACCTTCAATTTCCAAAAAACTAGTACGTCCAGAATTGCCTTCAGAAGTATACATTCGATTCACCTCTGAATCGTTTGAAAGACCAAAACTAAATTTTTTGATTTTGATGTCGTAGTTGCAACTTAGGTTAATCGCTAGTTTACAAAAGTTATAATAAAAAGGCTCGAAGGCACAGGAGGTAACTTGTGGGAATAGTTTTTTGATGGTCATCGCATGCAAACCAACGTTGGCTCCGATATCCCAAAATACAGGTTTTGTCTTCGAAGTCTCAACGGCATGAATCAACAAATCAAGCACCTCTGTTTCGTAATAGCCATTAACGATAATCTCTTTCTCAACATACTCACAAGGATCTAATTTCATTTGAACACCATATTGGTTTTCAACAACAACCTCATGTCTGTTAAATAACTTACTAAGAAGGCGACCGCCCTTTAGTTTATTTTTTAGAAGAAAAACGATTAATTTATCTAGCATCATACTGATGATTTATCAAATGGAATGTAAGTAATGCTGGGAACTAAATTTACTATTTGATTTCCTGCGCTACTGTAATACACCAAAGATAAAGTCCATATGTTAACTCAATGTAAAGCAAGTAATAAGTATTTTCACGGTGCAAGGGCACCTTAATGGCTCAGCTATTCACTAAATGCAGTTAAAACCGTAAATTGCGCCCTGATTTCTAATAATCTTAATAAAATGGCTACACCAAAAACAGTTGCTTTTCATACTTTAGGTTGCAAACTCAATTATTCTGAGACTTCGGCGATCGGTCGGATGTTTGAGGACAAGGGATATTCCACCGTGAAGTTTGACGAAGGGGCTGATATCTATGTGATAAATACTTGCTCTGTAACGGATTTTGCTGATCGCAAATGCCGAAAGGTTGTACGACAAGCCTTGCGAAAAGCGCCAGATGCCAAGGTTGTAATGATTGGTTGTTATGCGCAATTGAAACCAGATGAAATATCTGAGATCCCAGGTGTTGATTTGGTATTAGGAGCTGCTGAGAAGTTTCGAATTCTTGACTTCGTTGATAACTTAGAAAAGGCAACAGACAAGGGAATGGTGCAAGCGGGAGAAGTAACCGAAGCGAAGGATTTTATTAATGCTTTTTCTTTTGGTGATCGAACTCGATCGTTTTTAAAAGTACAAGACGGCTGTGATTATAAATGTTCGTTTTGTACGATTCCACAAGCACGTGGCAATAGCCGAAGCAACACCGTTGAAAGTATTGTAGCCAACGCCAACTCCATTGCAGAAATGGGCGTAAAAGAAATCGTTTTGACTGGAGTCAATATCGGAGACTTTGGTAATGGTACCGAAGTGATTGAAGGGATCAAACCGAAAAAGGAGGCGATGTTTATTGACTTGATTCATGAGTTGGATAAAGTAGAAGGTATCGAACGTTTTCGTATTTCTTCTATTGAACCTAATTTGTGTACCAACGAAATAATAGAATTTGTAGCACAGTCGCAACGGTTCATGCCGCATTTTCACATGCCACTTCAATCGGGCAACAACAAGCAACTGAAAATGATGCGCCGTCGATACAAAAGAGAATTGTATCAAGAACGTGTTGACACCATTAAAAAACTAATGCCACATTGTTGCATCGGTGTCGATGTCATTGTTGGTTTTCCTGGCGAAACGGAAGAAGACTTTTTAGAAACATATCGCTTCATCAACGAGTTGGATATTTCCTACCTCCACGTTTTCACTTATTCGGAACGAGCCAATACGCCAGCTGCCGAAATGGAAGGAGTGGTCCCTATGCACATCCGCCGCGAACGGAACGAAAAGCTGCGCATTCTTTCTGAAAAGAAACGCCAATATTTTTATCGTCAGTTTGTCAACCAACAGCGCCCTGTTCTTTTTGAAGCACATAAAAACAAGGAACTGATGGCTGGCTTTACCGATAATTATGTCAAGATAGAAACGGCTATTGATGCCAATCTGATTAATGAAATTGCAACGGCAGAATTAACAGAAATCAATAAAAATGGGCAGATGGACATTCGTTTATCCGAAATAGGGGCACTAAACGATTAATTTGATTCTTTAATCAACTTCTTTGTCGATTAAGTCTTGGTATTCTCCGTCGGAACTCTATTTTTGCTCTCAACAAACTCAATACTATGTTTCCAGATCTCTCGTATATACTCCACTACTTTTTTGGTACACAACCAGACAATGCTGCTTCTATTGTAAAGACCTTTGGTTTGATGCTAGTGATAGCGATTCTAACCGCAGCTTGGATGTTGATGAAAGAGCTTCGCCGTAAAGAGGCAGAAGGTATACTCAAACCAATTAAAGTAAAAACGATTGTTGGTGCACCAGCCTCTCCTATTGATTTATTGATGAATGCTTTGTTGGGATTCTTTTTGGGTTTTAAAGCGGTTCATGCTTTCTTCAATTTTGATGCCTTTAAAATTGATCCTGCAGATATCATTTTATCAACAAAAGGAAACTGGATCGCAGGTATTGTAGGAGCGATCATTTTTGCAGGTATCAAATATTATGAAAAGCGTCAAGAACAATTGCCACAACCAGAGGAGCGAGATTTAAATGTTTATCCACACGAGCGAATTGGAGACATTACCATACTTGC
>CALGLS010000059.1 GCA_937959375.1 uncultured Saprospiraceae bacterium | reverse complement strand
TTCTTACCTTTTTTACCGATAAGTTCTTCGATAGGGACTGGGCTATAGCCCAAATAGGTTTCCGCAAGGAGATCCATCTTATGACGCTTCTCTGATTCGGCAACATAGTGAGCCACCATGGTATCATACAACTTCCCTTTCACTTCCATATCATACAAACGTAGTACCTGTAAATCGAACTTAATGTTATGTCCGATTTTTTCACTCTTCTCATTATGAAAAGCAGGCGCGAATTCCTGAACGATCGCTTTCGCTTCTTTTTCATCATCAGGACAAGGCACATAATAAGCTTCGTGTTCCTCGAAGGAAAAAGACATACCAACGATTTCTGTGTTATTGGAATCAAGTCCAGTTGTTTCTGTATCGAAGGCAAATATTTTTTGCTTGGCTAATTTTTTAACTAGGTCTGTTCTTTTCTTTTTGGTGTCAACCAAAACATATTCGTGCGCCACTGTTGCGTTGGACTTGCCTGTTTCAGCAGCTTCAAATTCTGCGGTATCATCTCCTCCTCCGAATAAGTCGAGTTGTGATTTATTTTTCTTTGGTGAAGCATTCACTTTAAATTCTTCTCCGAGAATACGTGCTCCCAAGGTTCGGAATTCTAACTCACCAAATACCTCTGCTAGTTTTTCACGATCTGGCTCTTCCAAAATTAATTCCTCTGCCTTGAATTCGACAGGTACATCCAATACGATGGTTGCTAACTGTTGAGAGATGTAAGCCGATTCTTTGTTATCCCGAATTTTTTCTTGTAGCTTTCCTTTTATCTTATCTATGTTTTCGTAGAGTCCATCTAGGCTTCCATATTCAGCGATTAGCTTCATCGCCGTTTTTTCACCTACACCTGGAATACCAGGAATGTTATCCACCGCATCTCCCATCATGGCAAGGATATCAATGTATTGTTCTGGCCGTTGGAGATTAAATTTTTCACAAATTTCTTTTGGTCCCCAAACTTCAGCTGGTTTACCTTGTCGACCTGGTTTGTACATAAAAATATTTTCAGAAACAAGTTGTCCGAAATCTTTATCCGGTGTCATCATGTAAACTTGAAAACCTTCTTTCTCCCCCATCTTGGCGAGTGTTCCGATTACATCATCAGCTTCATAACCGGGCGCTTCGAGTATTGGAATTCGGTAACCTTCGATGATTCGACGGATGTATGGTTCAGAGAGTTTGATGTCTTCTGGTGTTTCTTGTCGATTTGCTTTATAGAAACTATGCTCTTGTGCGCGCAAGGTTTTAGATTTATGATCAAAGACCACTGCGATGTGTGATGGTTTTTGATTTTCCAAAATATCTTTCAGGCTGTTGGTAAAACCAAACATGGCTGAAGTATTGAGCCCTTTAGAATTGATTCGCGGTGCACGGATGAAGGCGTAATAAGCACGAAATATAAGTGCGTAGGCGTCGAGTAGGAAAAGTTTTTTTTCGGCCATTATTTTTATAGTTGTGTTGTTTTCTGATAGAAGACTATGGTTCACTTAGACGCTTTTTGCGCAAAGCAGATAGCTGATCGACAAAAATATACATTCTTGGATAGAATGCGGGGTAAATTGGAATAAATCAATCGCCTACAGGCTCACTTTCTGAGACCATCCATGGTTGCAAGTCTTTTATGTTTTTTTGTTGTTCCTTGTTAAGTTGGTCAAAAGGCTGTTTGAACACTTCTATCGCTAGCTCGTTTAATACCTTTGCATAGCTACTTTCTAATTGCTTGAAGACCTTCAAATAGAAATCATAGTCGGTTTCTTTTTCATTTCCGAAACTGATGAAAGCTCGACCAACTGGGTAGTCTCCTCTATCTTTTATTCTTTTCGATTGCTTACTTTCAGTTCTACTTTTTGTAAAAAGCTGATCTACTTTTTCACTAAACGCATCAAAGGAAACCTCTACTTCATCAATCAAAATCTGATTCTGCTTATTTATTAAAATATTCATTTGCGATTTTTCAGACATTGGAGTAGTCATCATTTTATTCGTTCGTCCAAGGACACCACGATTTTGGTTTTGATATTCGAACTCAGCTAAAAAAGTAATAACATAAAAAGCGCTCAACCTATAGAACGGATGATCAAAATCTTCTTGCTTGAAAACCTTTACCAAGTCATCAGCCATTCTTTTCGTATTGATCCCTCCTTCATCTCTTGTCATCTCTTCAAAAATACTTTGAACTCCCGTCATAACTTCTGTCAACCTTGACTTATTTAGCTTATCCAAATCCACAATAGTTTTTGTACACTTAAGGCCATACCCCTGACCTTTCAATATTGACCTTGAGAGTTTTGAAGATATAGACAAAGGCTTTTCATCTTCTTCAGCAATAAGCTGTATACATTTAAAAAAGCCAGCGCTACTATGATCTTTCAGAAAGTCTTGTTTTATCAACTCGTTTTCAATTGCCAACATGAGCTCATCTAAATTAGCGTTACCATTAGCTTGATATTTTTCTTTTAAACAATTGTACTGCTGATTCTCTATCTCATAGTTTTTTTCAGTGGAGCAACTTAAGAGGAGGAGTAAGCAAAGGAGACTAGTCAAAATTTTCATAATTATTTGGTTTGTTCAGCGTCTAAATTAAGAGTATGTTTAAAATTCATATTTCATGCCTTCAAAAGCGATATTTTGCGTTGTACTTCTGCTATTTATTCAGCAATAGCCCTGCTATTCCTAAAAAAATGAGCATCGTTCAACACAAACATCTGTCTTTTCGCCTCT
>CALGLS010000058.1 GCA_937959375.1 uncultured Saprospiraceae bacterium | reverse complement strand
CTCCTGTCGAAATTATTATTGATCCAACGGAGACGCTTGTTTCTTGTCCTGGACAAAATGATGGGACTGTTACCTTTACAGTAAATCCACCAAGTACTACTGTTATTGTTGATGCAGTAACTGGAGCGGAACAAACAAACGGAAGTTTATCTCCTGGTTCATATTGCATTCAAGCTGTTAATGCAGATGACTGTCTTGCTGGATCAGCATGTTTTGAAGTTCTAGAACCAGCTCAATTAGATGTTGATATTAATACATCAGATGTTTCTTGTCTTGGAATGGGAAGCATCGGCTTAGTGAATTTAACTGGAGGTGTAGCACCTTATACAGTTGATTGGAGTCCGTCAGGAATTGACTTATCTGCATTAGATGCCGGAAATTATTCCTTCACTTTAACAGACGCAAATGGTTGCTCAATTTCTGAAGTCGTAACCATTAATGCTGACGTATCCGAACTTACGATTAACTTGAATACAACTGAAGCAGATTGTTCAGGTACGAATGGTTCAATCTCAATTACAAATATTGAAGGAGGTACAGCTCCATATGATACACTTTGGTCTACGGGAGGTACCGCTTCTGAATTGACGGATTTATCTCCAGGCAATTATTCTGTAACAATTACAGACGCCAATGGATGTACAGGAGTAAGTACGGTCAATGTTGCTCAACAATTAGATTGTTGTGAAGGTCCAACAATTGTAAGTGTCGTTATTTTCGAAACGCCTTGTGGCGTTGAAGAAGGTAGCATCAATGTTACAATAGTAGAAAATCCAAACGATTATAATTTTATCTGGTCTACACCAAATGGTACAGGTCTTTCTGCAGCTAACCTTGCAGCAGGAACTTATTCACTAGCAATCATCGATGCAAGTGATCCAAACTGTAATCAAACCTTGACCGTTACAGTTGATTCAGAAGATGGTCCTGAAGTGACGATCAACACGACGCCAGCAACTTGTACCGCAAGTGATGGAACAGCTACAATCACTCCAGTAGATCCTACAGCAACTTACGAATATCAATGGAGCACGAGTGATACAGGTAGTAGTTTGACCAACCTAGCAGAAGGCGAATACCAAGTAACTATTATAGATCCAGCTAATCCTGATTGTCCAGGTTTTCAAACAGTAGTGGTCGAAGAAGAAAATTCATTTGTAGTTTCCGTTAGTATTGTTGAGCCAAACTGTGGTGAAGCAAACGGATCAGCGACCATCACAACCAATGGTACGGGACCTTTTACCTACTCATGGGCTAGTGGAACAAATACCTTAGATAATATCGCTTCAGGAATTTACACGGTTTTAGTTACTGACTTAGCGACGGGTTGTTCTGATAATCTTACCTTTTCAGTAAATGATGATGTGACTCCTGTAGAAATTGTTATTGATCCAACGGAGACGCTTGTTTCTTGTCCTGGACAAAATGATGGGACCGTTACCTTTACAGTAAATCCACCAAGTACTACCGTTATTGTTGATGCAGTAACTGGAGCTGAACAAACAAACGGAAATTTATCTCCTGGTTCATATTGTGTTCAAGCGGTTAACGCAGATGACTGTCTCGCTGGATCAGCATGTTTTGAAGTTCTAGAACCAACTCAATTAGATGTTGATATTAATACTTCGGATGTTTCATGTCTTGGAATGGGAAGCATCGGACTAGTCAATATTACTGGAGGTGTAACACCTTATACCGTTGACTGGAGTCCTTCAGGAATTGACTTATCTGCCTTAGATGCTGGAGATTATTCCTTCACTTTAACAGACGCAAATGGTTGCTCAATTTCTGAAACCATCACCATCAATTCTGATGCTGCAGCTCTGACCGTTACACTCAATACAACTGACGCTAATTGCTCAGGTGATAATGGCGCTATATCTATTATGGAAATTGTAGGAGGTACAGCTCCGTATGACACGCTTTGGTCTACGGGTAGTTCAGCTGCAAATTTATCAGACTTACTTCCTGGAAATTATTCTGTATCTATTACAGATGCCAATGGATGTGTAGGAACTGCTTCCGCAATGATTAATGATAAACAACCGCCAGTCATAACTTCAGTTGTGGTAGTTGAAACACCTTGTTTGTTAAATGAAGGTGTTGCCACAATTAGCCTTTCAGAAGATGAAGCCAACTACACCTGGACTTGGTCTGGTGGCGTATCCACTTCAAATCAAGCAACAGGATTGGCTGTAGGAACATACGATGTAACCATTGCTGATCCTTCTGATCCTTCTTGTGTTATTTATGAAACTTTTACGGTAGGAAGTGTTGATGGACCTGAAGCTCAGCTTGTAACCACTCCTGCAAATTGTGCAGCAGCAGATGGCGTTGCTTTCTTTAATCCTCCTACGTATACTTATGAATGGAGTGACGGACCAGTTGGTTCTGGAAGAAATAATCTTTTAGCTGGAGAATATCAAGTGACTATTTATGATGCAGATAATCCAGATTGTATTGATGTTGTTACGGTTGTAATTGATGAGGCAAATGCACTTGAATTATCGTATACCGTACAAGAGCCAGATTGTGGTGTTGCGAATGGAACAGCTACGATTTCTGTTGATGCAGGAGGTAGTGGTGGTCCATATGAATATGCTTGGAGTAATTCAACTGCAGCGGAAGCAAGCACGCAAGATGGTTTAGTATCTGGTGCTTATTCTGTAACAGTTACAGACCCTGCAACAGGTTGTTCTAAAGATTTATATTTCGTTCTGAATGATGCATTAGGTGGAGGTAGTGTTGTGATAACTTCAACTGACGTAATGGTTAGTTGCCCCGGAGCACAAGATGGAGAAGTCATATTTGATGTATCTCCTGCAGGATCAACAGTAGTCATTGAAGGAATGAATGGTATGGTTTACACCAATGGTGAATTAGGACCTGGAACGTACTGCATAATAGTAACTGATGCAGCAGGTTGTGTGTCTGCTTCTGATTGCTTTGACGTTGTTGAACCGGATCAAATAGATGTTGATATTGCTGTTTACGATGTTGTTTGTGACGAAACAGGCGGGATTACATTGTTAAATATTATTGGTGGAACAGGAGATTATGACGTTGTTTGGGATGCACCAGTAGTTAGCACAGATACTATTTTAACAAATCTTGATGCAAACGATTATACTTTTACATTAACAGATGCCAATGGTTGTGCTGTTGGAGCTGACTTGACGGTTGATGATAATAGTGTAGAATTAGATGTTACGGTAGCACTTGACGGATTGCTTGCATGTACCGGAGATAGCACAGGTACAGTTACTGCTGTTGCAACTGGTGGAACTCCCGAATATGTTTATGATTGGGGAACTATGGGAACTGGTGATACGCTAATGGAGATTCCAGCAGGAACTTATGTTGTTACAGCAACTGACGTTAATGGCTGTATGGGAATCGATTCAATTGTGATTAGCGAACCAGATCCGGTATTCGTTCAATTACAAGATGATACCATTGCTTGTGAAGATGTAATTGAACTTGTTGTGTTAACAGGATCAACTACTTCCATAACATGGTTTAATAAGGCAGGTGATATTGTTGGTACAGGAAATCCTTTAGAAGTAATGGTAGAAGATACTGCTTGTTATTATGTAGAAGTAATGGACCTAAATGGATGTCCAGGAAAAGATAGTATTCTTGTTATTGACGGTGGAGATCTTGTTCCCGACTTTACTTGGAATTATGACCAATGTGGAGACAGTGCAATTATTTCGTTTGTCGACCTTTCTACAGCTAGTGTAGGAGATATTGTAGAATGGGAATGGGTGATAGCTGGTACCGTTTACAATGAAGAAAACCCAGTTGTTATTTTTACGCAAAGTGGAAACGTAGATGTAGTACTAACCGTTACTTCCGCAACAGGTTGTACTGAAACGATGGAGAATAGCTTCCCACTATTAGTGGCACCTCAGCCTCCGATACTCGATAGTTTAAATATCTGTCCGGGCGGAGCAAGTCAACTATATCCGAACTTTGATCCTAGTTTTGAATATTCATGGTCACCAGCTACTTATTTGGATGATCCAAATATTGGAAACCCTACAACATCCGCTGAAAATGATATCGTTTATTCTGTAACTGTTACTTTCCCAGATTCATCTTGCCAAGTTGTTCGTCAAGTTCAAGTTCAAATATTTGATGAAGCACAAACTGAAATAATGGCAGCTGACACTGTATTATGTGAGTCAGGAAGTGTTTCGCTAAGCGCTACAGGAACTGGAAGTAATTTTATATGGTCTGATACGGATGGGAATGTATTAGGAAATGGAAGTCCAGTTGATTTGGAAGTTCGCGATCCAAGTGATCCATACATTTATTTAGAAATGACAGACGACAATGGTTGTGTAGCAATGGATAGTATTCTAGTCGCAGATTATTCAATTGGATTAGAGCCACCTGCAGATGCATTAATTTGCCCTGGTGATTCTGCATTCCTTGAGCCAATAGCTGCATTGAATGGAGCTGTAGATTATAATTTTGAATGGACTCCAGATGAACTAATCGTTACAGATCCAACTGTAATTGACGTAATGGTTAGCCCAACTGAAACAACCACATATACAGTTACTGTTTCTAATGAGCATTGTTCAAGTAGTGTAAACGCACTTGTTGAAGTTGCTGATGTAAGTATCTCAGCTGTTGCTGAACCAGATACTATTTGCCTAAGCCAATCAACTCAGTTAGATGTACTCGGTGATGGATCTTATACTTATGAGTGGTTAGAGCCTTCTTCCGCTACACTTGATTTTGATAATGTTCCAAACCCAATTGCTACTCCAGTTGAGACAACGGAGTATGTGGTTAGAGTTACTGACGAAAATAATTGTGAAGCAACTGCTGCTGTTAGAGTTGTTGTGATTGATCCAGAATGTAGAGAACCATTCATTTTCTTCCCGAATGCATTCTCTCCAAATAATGACGGACACAACGATGTACTCTATCTCAGAGGTTTCAACGCAGATGAAGTCTTTTTCGTAATCTATAACCGTTGGGGAGAAAAGGTTTACGAATCAAATAGACAAGAAGATGGTTGGGATGGAACTTACAAAGGTGAACGCCTCGACTCTGATGTCTTTGGCTACTATCTAAGAGTAAGATGTACAAACGGTGAGAATTATATGAAAAAAGGTAATGTGACCTTACTGAGGTAGAAACCTTTTAGAACGCTGAAAATTTGTCTTCTTACGACCATTCAGTACACTTATTCTAATAATAACAAACTAGGCATTCTTTTTGGGGTGTCTAGTTTGTTATTTTAAAGGAAAATTACCGATATTTGACCTCCCTTTATCTTTTTCCTCAAGAAACAGGCCCACACCCATAAAGTTTACTTTAATTTCTGGCAAATAATGAATAATGCATTGTGATTATTTTGCATGTATTTGATTACCCGTATTTATATTCGCTCTTTGAAACTGTTTTTTTATATAGTTTCTTTGACAAAGAATTATAATATTATATCCCATGAGCACTTTTCTATTAAAAGCTACGGCTTTTTGTATCATTATCCTTGTTAGTCTTCAGCCTGTTATTGGGCAAATTACCTATGTTTCAGCTGGAGCAGCTGGTGATGGTTCTTCATGGGCAAATGCCTCTGGAGACCTAAGAGCTGTTTTAGATGCTGCTTCATTTGGCGATGTAATATGGGTGCAAGAAGGGACTTATTACCCATTGACCTGTACGACTTGTACCCCTTCAGAAATGAACCAGTCTTTTGAAATAAATGATGGAGTCAGTCTATATGGTGGTTTTCAAGGTTGGGAAACTAGTTTGGATCAAAGAGATTGGAATGTAAACGAAACCATACTCAGTGGAGATCTTAATCAAGATAATCAACCTGATAGTAATGCATATACTGTGGTTTACTTTGAAAATGTAAGTGCATCCACAACAATCGATGGTTTTATTATTGAAAATGGTAATGCAAATAGTTTAACAGGTTCTAACTCAAATCGAATGAGAAGTGGAGCTGGAATTTACAATCGAGGTAACATATCTTCCAATCCAATACTTAAGAATTTAATAGTCAGAAATAACATGACTGCTTCAGGAGGAGGAGGAATGGTAAATAATGGAAGTGGTGGAGGAGAAACAAATCCACGTATCGAAAATTGCCAATTTTTAAATAACGAATGCGTTGGCAATGGAGGAGCAATATTGAATGATGCAAGCTCTTCCGGTACTAGCAGTCCAGAAATAATTCAAGTTCTCTTTCAAGATAATATAGGCAAATACGGAGCAGGTGTATACAATTCTGGATTGTCAGGGACCAGTAGCCCTTCTATCATAAATTGTTCATTTATTACCAACACCGCTATTGCCTATTCTGGTGCGATCTATAATTTTGGTAAGTCAGGAGGAGTTGCTTCTCCTATTATTTTCAATTGTCTTTTCTACAAAAATACAGCTTCTTCTGCTGGAGCTGTTTATAGCTTAGGTTCAGTCGGTACCGCAACACCAGAAATTGCTAATTGTACTTTTTTTGGAAATCATGCAAACACAGGTGGGGCTGTATACTGTAACGAATCAATTGGTGGCTTAACGCAAGCAACCATTACAAACACAATCTTTTGGGATAATACAGCTGGCTTCGATCCAATCTTTCACTTGAGTGGAGAAGGTACTCCTAAAATAATTTTAAATCATTCTTTGGTAAACGTTGCTAGTTGCGCTGATATAATTGAATTTTTAGGGCCTCTAGATAGCTTGGTTTGTGAAGGAGGAATGATCTATAATGAATACCCAATGTTTGTTGATACCGCAAACGTTAACTTTCGTTTAGAAACAGCATCTCCTGCAATCAATGTAGGAAATAATGATATTGTTGATCTAAATGACATTCTATTTGATATGGACAATCACATTCGTATCCACAATGGATTAGTTGATATGGGAATCTATGAATATGGATCACAACCATATCAAGCACCGCTTATTATAGAACAACCGATCTCTCAAACCGTTTGCGAGTATGAAGATCCTGTCCTTTCTGTTATTGCAGAAGGAACAGAGCCCTTCAATTATCAATGGAGTAAAGATGGTGTCGATATTAGTGGAGCCGACGAGGCGGAATATATTGTAACTGATGCCCAATCGGGAGATGTCGGAAATTATAGTTGTAGAGTTATTAGCATTTTTGCAGACACTGTTTATAGTAATATTGCGAGTTTAGATGTAAATGATTTAGTCGATCCAGATATTGAAATTGTAGCAAATACCACAAGTATCTGTGAAGGGGATGCTGTAACATTTAATGCGACTATTGTCAATGGTGGTACCAATCCAACTTATGAATGGAAGATAAACGGACAAGTAGAATTTACAGGAGGTGATGTTTTTAGTTATAGTAGTTTTGAAGATGGCGATGAGGTTAACTGTCGATTAACTTCTTCTGAACTTTGTGCTTCTCCAAATACGATTACTTCTTCAAGTATTGCTATTGATGTTGTGACTGGAGTAACACCAACTGTAAATATAAATACGCCGACTACTCAAATTTGTTCTGGAGAAACCCTTGTGTTTACTGCAAATTCAACTAATGGAGGTACAAGCCCAAGTTATGAGTGGTTTGTAAATGGACTTGCTGTTTTTGCTGGAAGTGACACGTATTCAGATAGTACTTTGGTAGATGGAGATGAAGTAAGTTGTATGTTAAGTTCCACTGAGCTTTGTGCATCTCCTTCGTCTGTTACATCTTCTCCGGTAGCTATTTCGGTGACAAACCTTGCACAACCTTCAGTTAGTATTAGTGCATCTACTACGCAAGTTTGCGCAGGCGAAACGGTAATATTTAATGCAGCTCAAACCAATGGAGGAATTAATCCAATTTATACTTGGATGGTTGATGGCCAAGTTGTAGGAACTAATAATTCAAGCTATTCATCGTCATCACTCACTGATGGTGCTATCATTACTTGCGAGCTATTTTCTTCGCTATCTTGTGCCAGTCCTACCGTTGCAAATTCCAATGATATTGAAATACAAGTTAGTGCTTTAGCTCAACCAGCTATTTCTATTAACGCAGATGTAACTCAAATATGTGCTGGCGAAACCATAAACTTTACAGCTTCCGCAGTAAACACAGGTACTAGCCCAACATACCAGTGGACGGTAGATGGAATGAATGTAGGTGGCAATACTTCAAGTTATATAACAAATTCTTTACAAGATGGGGCGGTGGTAGCTTGTGTACTTACTTCTTCTGAAACCTGTGCTTCACCTTCAACCGCTAACTCAAATTCAATTGACATTGAGGTTACAGAACTGGTAGAACCTACTATAAATATTTCAGCAAGCGCATCCGAAATTTGTTCTGGAGAACCTATAACCTTTACTGCTACAAACACAAATGGAGGAGCTAATCCAGTCTATGAATGGTTTGTAGATGGTCAAAGTGTTGGCACAAATAGCTCAACTTTTACGGATTCAAATTTAACCGATGGGGTAGAGGTAACCTGTGAATTAGCGTCTTCTATGCTTTGCACAAATGCTCAATTCGTAAGCTCAAATATTATTGTACCAACTGTTATTACAACAGTTCAGCCTACAGTTATAGTTAATGCTTCTAGCTTAGAAGCTTGCTCAGGTGAGATGCTTACATTTACCGCTGTTACTACTAATGAAGGGGCTAGTCCTTCCTATCAGTGGATGGTAAATAATCAGCCTGCTGGCGGAAATAGTCCTACTTTTTCAAGTACGACTTTGCTAGATGGTTCTGAAGTTTATTGTGAAATAACATCCTCAGCTCTTTGTGCTAATCCAGCTATTGTAAGTTCATCTTTAGTAGAGATTCAGATAACGAATACCGTACAACCTGCTATTCAAATCACTGCCAATGCATCTGAAATATGTGCTGGTGAACTTGTTACATTTACAGCTGCTGAAGTCAATGGAGGTAGTAATCCTGTATTTGAATGGCGGTTAAATGGTGCTGTTGTTGGAAGCAATAGTTCAGTTTTTTCAACATCAAGTTTACTAAATGGTTCTAGTGTGTTTTGTACCCTCACTTCCAATGCTGAATGTACGCTAGAGGCTGAGGTGAACTCTAATACAATCGATTTAGAAGTAGCCGATGTGATTGAACCAGAGGTTGTAATCTCTAGTTCTTCTCCTACTTTTTGCCTAGGAGATACGGCTGTATTTACAGCAACTGCGGTAAATGGAGGTGCAACACCTGTATACGAATGGCTTGTAAATAGCGAAGTAGTTGGAGGAAATATATCTGTCTTCTCCAGTGCAGATCTTCCAAATGGTGCACTTGTTGAATGTCAATTAACCTCTTCATCTAATTGTGCTGCTCCACAAGTAGTACTCTCAAATACGATAGATGTAACTGTAATTAATAACGTAGATCCTTCAATTTCAACTACCGCAGATCTTACTGAAATCTGTAGCGGTGAGTTAATTACCTTTGAGTCAACTAGCACGCATGGAGGCGTTAACCCAACGTATGATTGGTTGGTAAATGGTGTTTCCACTGGAATCAATAATACCCTGTTTAATAGTGATTTAATAAACGATCAAGACACAATTATTTGTGTTATGACATCATCTGAATCTTGTGCTAGTAGCAATGTTGTTTATTCAGAACCAATAGTCATTTCGGTTGACCCAGGTTTATTATTAAGCATTGAATTGGATGCCTCCGAATCATCTATTTGCCTTGGGGATTCGGTCACATTTATTGCAAATTCTGAGAATCAAGGATCAAGTCCAATTTACCAATGGTTAGTAAATGAATCCTTTGTTAATGGGAATGGAAACGAATTTGTAAGTGCAGATCTAATAAACGGAGATTCAGTAAGTTGTGTCTTAGTTTCCTCAGAATTTTGTGTATTGAACAATAATATCCAATCTGCACCAATTTTAATGGCAGTTGATAGCTGTTTAGTTTCAACTTTTGATGACCAATTTGAGCAATCAGAAATGTCCATATATCCCAATCCTACATCGGGCACATTTACAATAAAATATGAAGGTCAAAACGAACCATTTGAACTGGTTATCCAAGATGTTCAGGGACGTGTCTTGCGAAAAGAAAACTTTAACATTTCGAGTGTGCCAACATTTGATATTTCTTCGTTTTTATCAGGAATTTATTTTGTAAAAGTTATTGGTTCAAATAATTCTTTTCATTTTAAAGTTATTTTGAAGAAATAATTTTGTTACATTTTTGCTCAGTTTTTGTTGTTTTTATTTTTCACTTCATTCGAATCTTACCTTATAACCTGTCACAATATTAGTAAAGCTATTCCGTAATTGTGTAGAGTATTTCTGCAATATTACCAGACAAACCAATTCGGTTTCCTCCACCTATTCTGAGTTTACCTATTAGCTGATTCCCCCATCATTTGCTGTTTCAAAGAACATTTTTTTTCAAATACAGATATGAAAATTTCATATTGATTAAATTATGCATGTTTAGGCATGGAGATTGTATTAAGAAATTTGATAATTAGAACAAAATTGTTGAAGGAGTTGATCCATTTTTAGAAACAGTTAAGATAATTGTTCCCCTCTGCCCAGTCTATTGCTGGGTTAGAAATTATTTAACATGCGATGGAAGGTCTATGCTAAACAAGGTTTACAAAACAAAATGCTGTCTATTACTCATCCTCTTTTTTTGGACAAGTACTATAGTTGCTCAAACAACTTTTAATAGTACGGATGTCCCAGTAACGATAGGTGATGGCCCCGCAAACACAATCACTTCTACCACTAGAGTGGAAGCAGATGGTTGTATTACAGATATTAATATTCTGAATTTACGTATTTCACACACATACGTAGATGACATTGAGATATATATTACTAGCCCCGCTGGTACTACTATCCAATTGATGAATAACCCTTGCTCTTGGCAAGATGATATTAATATCAATTTCGATGACTCTGGCGCAGCTTACAACAGTTGGCCATGCCCACCTACCGATGGGAATACTTATATCCCACAAAACCTATTATCAATTTTTAATAACGAAGAACCAGGAGGGGATTGGATTCTTACGGTTAATGACCAAGCAGGAGGTGATGGTGGATCTCTCGACTCTTGGGCGCTTCAGATTACTACTGGAGCATGTCTTGCACCTGAAGATTGTTCTAATGGAGTTGATGATGATGGTGATGGAGATGTTGATTGTGATGATTCTGATTGTTCTTGTTGTGCTATTGGGGAAGCAAGCACAGATACACCGATTGCTATTAGTACCTCTGGTACGCCAACTATTACTTCTACGATTACTCTAAGTTCTGGACTTTGTGTAAGTGATGTCAATGTACTTGGCCTTAACGTAAATCATACATGGATTTTTGATATGACAATTACGCTTACAAGCCCAGATGGTGTCACCGTAACTTTAATTGATGGAATTTGTGGTAGTCAAGATGACCTCTTTATGGGGTTTGATGACTCTGGTATAGGCCAAGGTTCTTTAGCTTGTCCTCCTACTGATGGTACTATATATCAAGCTGACGGAAGTTTATCTAATTTTAATGGAAATAGTGTGAATGGTGATTGGATCCTTACAATATCAGATAATGCTGGAGGTGATGGAGGTAGCTTGGAAGGCTGGTGTTTAGAAGTAACCGAAGCTGCCTGTCCTTTGCCTGAAGATTGTGGTAATGGAATTGATGATGATTTAGATACTTTCTTTGATTGTGATGATCCTGATTGTGATTGTAATGCAGCATGTACAGAAGCAGAAATTTGTGATGATGAAATAGATAACGATTGTGATGGATTAACCGATATCTTTGATGATGATTGTCCTTGTGATGTTGGTAATGTTTTACAATATTGTGAACCTGAGTGTGAGTATGTTCCACCCGGGATTCCTAGTTTTGGTATAGAAGAAGAATGGACAAGTAATGTTGCAACCAATACTTTGATGTCTGTATCTGCGGGTGAAATGGATGGAGACTTGAGCGGTACTGAAATCGTTGCACTTAATGATGTTGGAGGTGCCAATAGTATCTATCTTATTGATGGTACTACTGGTCAACTTAAATATCATCCTAATACAATTGCTATTGCAAACTTAAATAAAGGTATTGCACTTGCTGATGCAGATAGAGATGGAAGAGGTGAATTCTATTACATGACTGCAAATGGTATAGGTGGTAATTCTAATAGAATCGCATGTTACGAATATGATCCAGCTGGAGTAAATCCCGGAGGAATTGGAACAGGAACTTTTGTTTTCCAATGGATCTCTGATAATGTAGTTACCTGTGGTTGGAATGCAACCTACAGAGGTAACACACAAGATTTTGCAGTAAATATTGCAGATTTTAACCAAGATGGCAACCCAGAAGTCTATGTAGGTAATGAAATTTACAACGCATTGACAGGCCAAAGAATAGCAACTGGTGGTACCAATGCTATGGGGTCTTACTTTTTCCAAGACGTAGGTCATGCTCATCCTACAGCAATCACAGTTGCGGTAGATGTTTTAGCATCAAATCTTTGTGCCGATTGTGCGGGATTAGAGTTAGTCGCAGGTAATCAAGTATATGCAGTAGATGTAGCTAATAATTCAATGACTGTAGTAAGAACACTTTCTGGATTCGCTGATGGATTTACTTCTATTGCAGATTATGATTTAGATGGTGACCTTGATGCAGTTATTACAACAACAAGCGCAACAGAGTCATACCTATATATATGGGATCTACAAACGGCTACTCAAATTGGTTCAACACACGTTGTTACAAACGTAGCTAACCCTTGGTATCGATCTATAAGTAATGCTGTAATTGCCGATTTTGATGGAGATTTAAAACCAGAGATTGGAGTCGTTGGTAACTATGTCATGCAAATTGTTGAAGATTTTGACGCTTATCCTGCTGCTGCAGGTGGATTGTTATGGAGTGTGGCAAATACAGACAATTCGGGTATGACAGGTTTGACCTCATTTGACTTTAATGCAGATGGGATTTCAGAGGTAGTCTACAGAGATGAAGATAACCTTAGAATTATATCAGGGCCTTCAGGTGTCAACCTTTCAACCTTTGCCTGTGGTTCTGTAACAGGTGTTGAATACCCGATTATTGCAGATATTGATTATGATGATCAAGCGGAAATAGTCTGTAACTGTGGTCCTACAAGTTATGCATTCGTCGGAAATATGAAATCATTCCGTGCAGATCAATTCCCGTGGGTAGATACTCGAAGTGTATGGAATCAGTACTCGTATTTCGTTGTAAATATTAATGATGATTTAACTGTACCTGCAACACAGCAGCAACACCATTTAGTTGGAAATCCTCCGATTGGACAAACTGGTCGACTTAATATTTTCCTTAAGCAAATTGGTCCTGTAGATGATTTGGGTGAGCCTGTTTTTCCGGCCGCCAACGTTTATTTAGACAATCTAGATCTTGAAGGAAGTGGATGTGAATTTGATTCTACAGCAATGGGACTAACATTTGATATTTTCAATGAAGGGGATCTTATTTTTCCTATTGGAACTCCTGTCTCTCTTTATAATGGTAATCCGGAAGTAGCTGCCACATTGATTGGTACGTATACTACAACTGAAGCTGTTCACCCGGATAGTTTTATCACGATGGTTTTGACCTTAGATCTTTCTGGACAAGGAATACCATTTGATCTTTATATCGTTGCAAATGATGATGGATCTTATCCACCTCCTTTTAGCTTGGCCTGGGATTTCCCAATCACTAATATTGGAGAATGTGAATTTGAAAACAATATAGCCTCAATTCCTATCACTGGCTGTGAAACAACTCCTCCTATTTTTCTTAATGAACATGAACACATTATTTCAAACGGGAACACGGTTGTTGCAGGAATTATACCTGCTGTAAATACGACTTGGCAAACGGTGACTTTTCCTAGCACGATGACTGATCCTATTGTACTGACTTCTGTAATGACAGATAATGAAGGCAAAGCAGTTACAACACAATTGCGAAATATTACCGCAACACAATTTCAAGTAAGATTACTTAGAGAACAAGGTTCTACAGGTACAATTGAAGATGAGGCCGTGTCATGGGTAGCACTAGAAGAAGGTGCTCAGTTTGCAAATACTAGATTTGAGGCTGGGTCTACTGGTACAAATGTTACACATGATTGGTACCTACATTCTTTCAATCAACCATATTCTGGTACCTCTTCTGATAACGTACTGATTGCTCAAATTCAAACAAACTCAAGTAGTGATCCACGAGATGTACGATATTTCGATTTAGGAAATAGTACCGTTCAATTTAAAGTAGAAGAAGAACAAGCTGCTGATACAGAGGTAAATCACGGAGCTGAAGATATAGGATATGTTATGTTCCAATCACCTGGAAACATCCTAAATGCTGACGGCGATATTATTGGAGAAAGAGGCCGACAAACATTTACGCAAACAAATGGTGATACCTGGTTTCCAGTTACATTTTCAAACACTTATGATAGTCCAGTAGTTGTGATGCGACCAGCTTCCGCTGAAGGATCACACGAACCTGGTGTCATGAAAATTCGAAATATTACGACAACTGGTTTTGAATATCAATTAGATGAATGGGAATATCTTGATGGAGCTGCAACAATTCAATTTGGATCGTGGATGGTTATCGATGGATATTGGTCAGACCCTGATACGATTACTTGTGATGGAACTTACACACCAACAGTCCCAGAGGTATTTGATAATTGTGGAAACACTGTAAATGTAACTCAATCAATAGACCCTTACACTGAAGATATTTGTAACGGTTACGATATTGTTTATCGATTTACTGCAACAGATGACTGTGGTAATTCTGCAGAGGTAACTCAGACTCTTTTCGTTGAGGCTGATACAACAAGGCCTTCTTTTGACAATTTACCAACTACAATATCAAATGTTAACTGTAATGATGGGTTCCCAATACAACAAACTTTAACGGCATCAGATGACTGTGGAACAGTTACTGTTACCCCAAGTAATGATATTCCAACGAATCCAGATTATTGTTCTAATTTTACAGTAACCTATACTTGGACAGCAGAAGATAACTGTGGAAACACGACGGCAGTAAGTACTTCATTCGTTGTTTTAGCCGATCAGGATCCACCTACTTTTTCCAGCACACCTACACCTATTGGAGATATTAGTTGTACTGATAATTATCCTGCTCAACAAACTTTAACTGCAACCGATCCTTGTGGAACTGTAACGGTTACACCAAGTAATGATATTCCAGCCAACCCAGATTATTGTGCAGGTTTTACAGTAACCTATACTTGGACAGCAATAGATGCTTGCAATAATAGCACTCAAACAAGTACATCCTTTGATGTATTACCTGATTCTGATGGTCCAACATTGGTAGGTAGCGCAGCAAACGCAACAGTCGATTGTGATAATATTCCTGCGCCAGCTAATATAACAGCAACAGATGATTGTGGTGGAACGTCAGTAATTATCTTTTCAGAAACAAGCAATCAATATGAAACAAGTTGCGAAGGATTCCGGCCTTTAAATTTAGCTCCTATTACTGGAATAAGCGGTAATACTGCTATTGTTGACCAGCCGATACTTTCTACCGTCGCAAATTCTATGACATATAGTTCAGACATTACTTCAAATCATAACAGTACCTACACTACTAGACCTCAAGGTGTGGCTGATGGAGATTTACGATTTGGTAATAATAGTAATTCGGAAGTCTCTGAATATCGATTTGTATTTGAAAAGCCAATTAACATTAGACTCTCTCAAGCAGAGACATCTGGGGCTTTTGAAGAATTAGAAAACTGGACAATTACTAGTGTAGGTGGAAGTGGTCTATATGTAGATAATCCAATCGTAGATGTAACTACAAGTGTTGGTTCAAATTGGAATGATACCGAATTAGATAACATTACTGGAAATGGAACGAACACCGTTACTTTTAGCCCTAAGCTAAACAATAGTGATGGAAACATTAGTGTAGCAGATTCAGAATGGAACGTTACTGGTTATGGAATTACAGAAATTACTATTAGGGTAGGAATGACCAATGCTGGTCTTAACGTATCACGTCTTAAAGTTTCTGTAGATTGTGTTCCGTACCACACAAATCAAGACGATTGTTTAGAAACGATTACTCGTAAATGGATTGCAGAAGATCCATGCGGTAACCAAGATTCGATAGTTCAAGTACTAACGGTTGAAGATAATGTAGCACCAGTGTTTGATGATCAACCTGCAGTAATAGCAAATATTGGTTGTGGTGATCCTTTACCGACACAAGAGATTTTGACAGCTAATGATGCCTGTGGAGGATCTGTAACAATAGAACCAACTATAGATGCTTATACTTTAAATTTATGTGGAAATACCACGGTAGTTTATCGATGGACGGCAACAGATGCTTGTAACAACACAGCAGAGGTGACTCAAAGTTTTGTGATTGAAGATGATGTTGCGGACCCTACCTTTGATAGTACTCCAGCAGCAATAGCAGATATTGAATGTGGAGATGCTTTGCCTGATCACGAAGATATTGATGCTAGTGACGGTTGTTCTAATACAGCATATGTCTTAGAAGGAGTTGATCCTTTTGCAGTTGATGCTTGTAATGGATATACAATTACTTATCGATGGACAGCTTATGACGCTTGTGTAAATTCAATTGAAACAACTCAGAGTTTTGATGTTGAACCAGATACAGAGGCTCCAGCTTTTGCTAATGTACCTGGAGACATAACAGTGACTAGTTGTAATGACATTCCTTCACCTGCCACAGTAACGGCTTCAGATTGTGAAATGAATATTGTATGTACTTCGGGAAATGCAGATAGCGAAACAAATTTTCAAGTTCAGAATCCAACTAGAGCACTTGGTCCAGTGAATGGCAATTACGCAGTGATTAGTGGTCCTTCCGATGTACTAACAATTGATTTAACAGAAACGGTACCTGCAGGAGAGATTATTAATATTATCATCACAAGACACAACACTTCAGGGAGATTAACAATTAGAGGTTCTGAAGCAGGAACTTCTTTTGGGAATCCAATGGAATATGGAAACACAATTGGTACACCTGCTCCAATTCGAGTATTTGAAATGATAGAGTATGTAACAACGACTCCAACTAGATACCTTGAATTTACTAGAGATGCAGGAGCATGTCGATTAGATGCAGTGTATTATAATTTCTGCGAAACAACAACTACAGATACTGATATCACAGTAACTTATAATCAAAGTATTGGCTCAGGTTGCCCTTACGATATCACAAGAACTTGGACTGCAACGGATGCTTGTAATAATACAAGTACAGCTACCCAAATTATTACAGTTGATGATGACTCAGCTCCTACATTTGACGCAGGCCCAACAGCTATTTCAGATATTACTTGTAATGAAAATTACCCAACTCAAGAAACATTATCAGCAACAGATGATTGTGGTGGAGTTACAATAACAATGAGTGACGACATTCCAACGAATCCAGATTATTGTTCTGACTTCACAGTAACCTATACTTGGACAGCAGTAGATACCTGTGGGAATTCTACGGTAACAAGTACCTCATTTGATGTTTTAGCAGATAATACAGCACCTGTATTTAGTTCTTCACCAACAGTGATAGGAGATATTAATTGTGATGAGGGGTATCCAATTCAAGAGACTTTATCTGCAACAGATGGTTGTGGAGGTACAGTGACAGTTACACCAAGTGATGATATACCAACAAACCCAGATTTTTGTACAGGCTTTACGGTAACCTATACTTGGACAGCAGTAGATGCTTGTAATAACTCCACAGTAACAAGTACTTCATTTGACGTACTAGGAGATAGTGAAGCTCCCGTTTTTACTGCACCACCAAATATTACAATTGATTGTGCTGATGACGAAACAGATCTGAATATTACTGGTTCACCTTCTGCAGTTACAGATAATTGTACGACAGGAACAATCACACCTACTTACACTGACGGTTCTGGTGTTTTGATTGTAAACGCACGAGGAACGATAGGTGGTGAAATCTTCGAAGTAAGAATCAATGGAACATTGATTGATTCAGATACTGTTACCACAACTTATCAAGCGTTTAGTTATCCTATTGCTATAAGCCCTGTAACAGAAATTCAAATATCTTTTATTAATGATAATATATCTTCCCCAGGTTCTGACGCGAATTTACGTGTAGACTATATAGTATTTAAAGGAACTACAATTCAGACAGAAGATCCAAGTGTTTATTCTGAAGGACATTGGGATAATGTAAATGGTTGTGACGGTGGTTATGAACAGGCAGAAGAACTACATTGCGATGGTTTTTTCCGTTTTCCAATAACCGAAAACTTAGGTTGTGAAGAAGGAGTTATTTATAGATATTGGACGGCAGTAGATGATTGCGGAAACGAACTAACACAAATTCAAGAAATTACAATTGAAGATAATGAAGTACCAGTAATTACCAATGTACCAAACGATACGATTCTTTCATGCACAGCTTGTATTGGGGCATTTTTGAATGGCGACTTTGAAGCACCTGCACATCCAAATGGTGCTAACGTTGGTCAGTATGAAGCGGGGTCTCCTAATGGTTATGTCTATTGGTTAGAAGATGATGTGCCTGGTTGGCAAACAACAGCTGCAGATAATCTGATTGAATTACACGATGATGGTACAGATGGAATGAGCGCAGCATCTGGGACTCAGTTTGCAGAATTAAACGCAGCGGTTAATTCTGATTTCTATCAAGAGTTTTGTACAGTACCTAATTCTGTTATAAATGTTAGTTTTGCTCATGGTAAAAGAAGCAATGCTGCAAATACTACTGATGATGTAATGGGAGTTTTTATTGGTCCTGATTTAGGGTCTTTAACAAATGTTTTGACTGTTACTGCAACTGAAATGCATACATGGACATATCATTCATTAGTATATAATATTCCTGCGGGGCAAACTAATACAGTGGTTTTATTTAGAGCTATTGAGGGGGCCCCTGGAAACATTGAAGAAGGAAACGTAATAGATGATATTAATGTACTTACCTTTTATGGTGGGAATACTCCTCCAATTGCTACTGACAATTGTGGTGCTGTAACTTTGGTTGGAAGTGTTGATGACTTTACAGAAAATCTTTGTGATGGCTTTGAAGTCATTTATCGTTGGCTTGCAACAGATGCTTGTGGTAACACAACAACTGCGAGTCAAGTTATTTCAGTAGTTTCTGATGCTGCAGGACCAGTGTTTAGCTCGCCACCGACAACATTAGATAATATAAGTTGTGGAGACGCATATCCACTCCAAGAAACTTTAACAGCATCGGATGATTGTGCAGATGTAGTAATCACACCGACTAATGATATCCCTGCGACCCCAGATTATTGTGCTGGTTTTACAGTAACATACACTTGGACAGCAGTAGATGCCTGTGGCAACTCGGCAGTGACAAGTACTTCGTTTGATGTAATCGCAGATGACACAGATCCTACATTTGATGCAGCACCAGCGACTTTAAGTAACATTACATGTGATGCCGCTTATCCAGTCCAAGAAACTCTAACTGCATCCGATTCATGTGGAAATGTAACGATAACACTAAGTGATGATATTCCTGATAATCCAGATTACTGTGCAGGTTTCACAGTGACCTATACTTGGACAGCAGTAGATGCTTGTGAGAATTCTGCTATAACGAGCACTAGTTTTGATGTGTTACCAGATAATGCAGCACCAGTGTTTAGTAGTTCGCCAACGGCAATTGACGACATCACCTGTGATGCAGGGTATCCAGTCCAAGAAACATTAGCAGCAACAGATGACTGTTCGGGAGTAACCGTTACACCGAGTGACGATATTCCTGCGAATCCAGATTACTGCGCCGGTTTTACGGTAACGTATACTTGGACAGCAGTAGATGGCTGTAATAATTCCACTGTAACGAGTACGAGTTTTGATGTGTTACCCGATAATGCAGCACCAGTGTTTACCAGTTCGCCAACGGCAATTGGAAACATCACCTGTGATGCAGTTTATCCAGTTCAAGAAACATTAGCAGCAACAGATGACTGTTCGGGAGTAACCGTTACACCGAGTGATGACATTCCTGCGAATCCAGATTACTGTGCCGGTTTTACGGTCACGTATACATGGACAGCAGTAGATGCTTGTAATAACTCTACGGTAACGAGTACGAGTTTTGATGTGTTACCAGATAATGCAGCACCCGTGTTTAGTAGTTCGCCAACAGCAATTGGCAACATCACCTGTGATGCAGTTTATCCAGTTCAAGAAACATTAGCAGCAACAGATGA
>CALGLS010000057.1 GCA_937959375.1 uncultured Saprospiraceae bacterium | reverse complement strand
ATGAAACAAAATTCACGTTTACAATTGTAATTAAAGACAACCGTAAGACGGTTATAAAGTTCATTCTTCTTCTTCATTTGTTTGCAGTGCATAACTTTTAAAGTCACTCACTGGCTTATCATCAAAGGTATCGACGGCGTGCTGGATTCGCACGAAAAATTTGTCTTCCCCCAATTTATTTGAAAGCTTGGCTCGATGAAAAATATCTCGAATCGGCCCTTTCACACTTACCATATTAAATTCAATTTTTCTTTCTTCGCAAAACTCAATCACTTCTTCTAGTGCGTGTACGCCACTGCTGTCCATTCCATTCATACTGTTGGCGTCGAGGATTACTAGCTTTAGTTTTTTCCCTTTGTTTAAAATTTCTTCTTCTAAGGTTTCTTTGAAATAACTCACGTTTGCAAAATACAAGCGTGCATCAAATCTAAAAATGAGTATCTCATCACGCACTTCAAGTTGTTCAAATCGCTTTACGTTTTTGTAATACGGCTTTCCAGGAATCCGACCCAAGACAGCAGTATGTGGCTGAGTTGTTCTGAAAATAATCAATGCCAAAGAAAGAATAACGCCGATTACAATACCTTCTTCAATTCCTAAAATAAGTGTTCCTAAAAAGGTGGCTAGCATCATACAGAAATCTCCTCGATCTGTTTTCCACAAATGCTTGGCTTCTTTAAAATCAATTAAACCAAAAACAGCTACCATGATGACAGATGCTAAAATTGCTTTTGGCAGGTAATAAAATAATGGCGTCAAAAACAATAAGGTCAATGCAATCAAAGCAGCGCTGATGATAGAAGCCATCCCAGTTCTTGCACCAGATTGGTCATTCACTGCTGTTCTCGAAAAACCTCCTGTGGTTGGGAATGCCTGAAAAAAAGCACCACCAATATTTGCTATCCCAAGCGCAATGAGTTCTTGATTGGGAACGATCTTATAGTTTTTATGTCTCGCTTGAATCGCTTTCGCAACAGCAATACTTTCCATAAAACTGATAAACGAAATGGTCAATGCAATCGGGATCAATGTTTTTATGCTTTCAAAATCTAAACTCGGGATTCCAAAGGCGGGTAAACCTTTGGGTACCTCTCCTACTATTTTCACACCTTCGTCATACCAACCTAAACCGTACACTGCACCAATTCCAAAGACGACAGCCAACAAGGGACCTGGGATTGGAAGTTTCACTTTTTTTACCAAAAGAATCAAAGCAATTGCGACTAATCCAATGATTAAGGTCTGTACATTTACGGTATTAATATTTGTAAAAGCGTTTCCTATAATTTCATGAATGTGATTACTTCTAGGAATATTAATTCCCAATAGATGCTTGAGTTGACTAAAGCCGATAATCAATGCTGCTGCAGAGGTAAAACCTGCAATAACTGGATGCGATAAAAAATTCACCAAAAAACCTAAGCGAAAAACACCCATCAAAAATTGAAGCACCCCGACCATTAATGCCAATAAAATTGCAAGACTTATAAAGGTATTCGCATCAGAAGTAATAGCACCAACACCTGCTGCAATCAAAAGCGAGATCATCGCTACAGGTCCGACTGCCAATTGACGCGAAGTCCCAAAAATCGCATACAAAACCAAAGGAATCATCGAAGCATACAAACCATAGATGGGAGGCATGCCAGCCAACATAGCATAAGCCATACCCTGAGGAATCAACATCACTCCTACGGTCAACCCAGCCACTAAGTCCCCTTTCAAAAGTGTTGCGTTATAATTTGGCAACCAATTCAAAATCGGGATGTATTCCTTTATCTTCATTCTTCTTTCTTTCTATTTACACGCAAGTTCCGACTTAAAAATGTAGATCAAGGTGATTTAGATCACATAGTTGGAGAATTATTTCGGAGGGAGGTGGAGGGAAGACCGAAGACGGAAGTCCGAAGTCCGAAGCTCTCGTCTAACGTGTAATACGATCGCGGGAAACTTCCGACTTCCGTCTTCGGACTTCGGTCTTCTCAACTACTTCTTCACCACACGACCAAATCGCAGCACTTCTTCTCCTTCAAAGCGAACAAAATAAACACCACCGACCCAGTCTGCTGTATTTAAGCTAAAGCTACCTTGTCCAATTTTTTGCGAAAGCACAACACGTCCGTTTACATCCATAATTACCAAATCGCCATTTTCAGGAAATTCAAAAGATAGATTTTTATCAAATGGGTTTGGATTCACATCCAACTTTTCAAAATGCACTCCACCAATAGAAGAAAGTCCTTGATAGCGAGCAGAAAATTCTTGGTAATAAAGATTCGCTAAGGTATGATCGTAAATCATCAAAGTATTTTCATCGTGAATAGAGTTAGCAGAAGCTGACCAGTTGTGAGATCCCGTAATCAATAATGGATTAGCAGATCCCTCAGCATAATCGATGATCGCATATTTGTGATGCAAGGTTGGACCATCAGGCCATTGTGAACCATCTGCGTTTTGGTAATCAATCACAGCTACATTATTATCCAATAAATATTCAAACTCAGATCCATTGAACTCTACATAGTCGATAATTCCTTTTGTATCTACGCCTCTATCATGAGCATTTTTCACGGCGGTACCTAAAGAGTTTTCGGTAAAAACCAAAACAGCAAAAGCCAACTCGCTCTCCGCTGCATCAATCGCCGCTCCAATATTTTGAGCAGTTTTATCGGTTGGTGAAAAATAAGACTCAACTGCAATATCATTGATCACAAATCGATGTGGTGTGTTGTCGGATTTGTTGGGTCCAAATTTAGACTCCGTCAAATCAAATTGAGGACCAGTGCTACCCCACATCTCATTAAATTCTAGTGTATATGCTTTCGCCAAAGATTGATCTTGAATCGTAATTACGTT
>CALGLS010000056.1 GCA_937959375.1 uncultured Saprospiraceae bacterium | reverse complement strand
GGTTCACTGATTTTTTAAGGTTTGAGGTTTATCTTAAATGATAACCACAGATAGCTGACTAAAATTTAACCACTTTAGAACTCTGTTTTATTTTTCATTTGTTTGAGTCTAAATATGTTTATTCAATAAAGCTACAAACGCTTTTGAAGAAAGCAAAATAATCAGTTAGAAATTATGCTTATATATTAAACTTTTTTCAGAAAAGACAATGCGTCTCCATGTTTGTGACAGAGTTATATGTATTTTATTTACAAATTATTTTTTCTATAAAAAAGAAGTCATAAAAGTGATATACAACGAAAGTGACCTTCTGATATACAAATGATTGGATTTAGCTAATAAGTGTTTGGTAAGCATAATTAAATAATCACAATTCATTTACACTTAAGATGAGTGATAGGCTAATATTGTGACTCGCTACTTTTTAATCTTTTTGGAATGAATATTTTGGGAAAGCAATAGAAAGATCAAATTCAATCTCAAACTCAATTATCTTGATGGCCGTTGTTTGTAAACTTGAATTTTGAGCTTGAAATTTAAACTTGATCTTCCTTGATTTCTTCTTAGCTTCTAATTGATTTTAATCTCTGGTTATAATTACTTTTTTAGTAATTAATTTCCCCTCCGATACCGCTTGTAAAATGTATGTTCCAGCGACATAGCTAGAAACATCTAGGCTGTGTATTCCTTCTGAAAGATTAATATATTCTAACATTTTTCTTCCATCAATAAATCGCAGGATAAGAGATTCGGTGGTTTGCGGCAAAACAATGTTTAATCGATCAGTGGTAGGATTGGGGTAATAGGTGATATTAAAAGAAGTTCTGGTTGGCTCCAAGGAATCTTTTGATTCATCTTTCCCTTCACTTTTTTCAACTGCAAGATTGACAAGCTCACATACCTTCGTAACTGTACCTCCACAACCAATTACATGTTCAGTAACCGATACTGAAAATCCATTTACTATAACTTCATCTAGAATAACACCTTGTTCAAGTTCAACAGTCAAGTCTTTACTGTCGTTCAATGCCAATAGAACGATTGTTCGATTTTGAGGTTCGTAACCGATGTAAGAAATTTTTATTTCATATTCACCAGCTTCCAGTTCAATTTGATAAGCTCCATTTATATCAGAGATGGTTCCTAGCAGCAAAATATCTTTTTGGAAAACGGAAATATTTGCTCCTATTAAATCTTCACCAGTAATAGCATCTATAATGGTGCCACTGAGAGAAGCAGCCGTTAAAGCGTTTACTAAAATACAAGTCATTAAAAATGTCATGATTAACTTCATGATTACTAATTTTTTAGCTTAAAAAAATCATAACTATCAATCTAATTATAGGTCATTCTTTCGCGAAAAGCGAGGCAAACTATTTGGCTTGAAGTTTTCAATAGTTGAATGAATGCTTTGAAGTTGTTTAAAAAGTATCTTCAATCTTACAGATAAACCATTGATCGCCAATACTTCAGCTTTTTATGTTCCCCGTAGCTAAGGCTACGAAAAAATAAAAGAGCTTTGTCTTGACAATCAATCCCTTATCTTCGATTCTGAACATACTTTTAAGACAACTTCTTTGATTGTGTGGAGAAAATGTTCAGATTAGACAAAAAAGCTGTTAATTCCCTTCGATCGAGTAAGAATAGAGAGGATAATATCAAAGATTCTTTATCTTCGTTAAAATTAATTTATCCATGCAAATAAGTCGTTTCGTAGTTCTATTAAGTTTGTTGTTTTTATCTTTTTCTGCCGATGCACAAAAATCATCTAGAGATGCCATCAAAGCTGGATTTGCTTATAATCTGTTGACGGTTGAAGATGCTTTTGTACCGATGGGATATTTGGAATACACTAGAGTATTTTTTCCGCCGATTACGATTGGAGTAGGTGCCAACTATAGCGTTGCAGATGATATTAAAACAGCAACAGAAGATAGGAAATTAACTTCCTTTTCATTCGACCTTATGGGATACTTTTCGTTTTTCTCAGATCAGAAACATGACATGAAAGCAGGCTTCATGATGTCTGCTAGATCTTTTCTTACTGAGTGGGAAAACATCAATGATGGGAGTTCAGGAAAGGATCGTCAATTCCATCCTGGCATTGGAGCTATTCTTAATTATGACTATCAGATCAGTGACTCATTTTTAATGGGCGTAAAAGGTAGTTTTACACAATATAATAACAAGAGTTCTGTTTTTACCATTGGTGCTCACGTTGGTGTTTCTTTTTAAAGAAGTTGTTTTAAAATAGCATGATGATTTTCTTGTAAATCATTGGTTCTTCAACAAATTTCAACCTCTATTTTTAAACAACTTCAAAGACAAAAAATCATATTTTAAATTCACATTACTTCAGTTTAAATTTTAAAAATGAGACTTATTTTTTCAATATCAACGTTACTATTCTGTTTGATTTTCTCTGCTTGTAGCGGACAACAAAAAACAGCAAATGAAAAACAAAATTCAGTAGAAGCTCCAACAGCGCAAACAGCAACAACTGGTGATCAAAAAAATGTTACTGCTGCTGACGTTCCTGTTTATGATTTTGCAAGTTTTGAAAAGCTACTTTCTTCAGATAGTGACACTACTTTTGTCATCAACTTTTGGGCAACTTGGTGCAAACCTTGCGTTGAGGAACTCCCCTATTTTGAAGCTTATCATGAGAAGTATAAAAATGAAAAAGTAAAAGTTATTCTTGTTAGTATGGATTTTCCTAAACAAATTGAGAAGAAAGTGGTTCCATTTATTAATGATCGTAATTTACAACCGGAAGTCATTATTTTAGATGAACCAGATCCAAATAGTTGGATTGACAAAGTTGATCCTGAATGGTCGGGTGCTATTCCGATTACGATTATTTTCAAGCAAGATAAACGTGGATTTTTTGAGCGTTCTTTTCATAGTTTGGAGGACCTGGAAAAGACTATGGCTTCTGTACTTGGACGATAGCTGGGATGAGTACAATTTTTAGACTTTTTTTTTAGACAGAATTGACAAGGTTTACAAGATGTAACTGTTTCAAAAGACTACCTTTTGAAACAATTCGAACGAAAGTTATCGTTAATCCAACTTATATAAATTTGACTAATTACTTAGCAAATTTTAAAAATTAAAATTTAACTAACCATAATAAATATCGAATCATGAAAAAATTAATTGGAAATGTATTAGTCCTTGCCCTATTCCTAGGCGGATTTACGATGTGCCAAAATGCTGATACTTCTAACAAGGCAGATACATCTGAAATTACTAACCAAAAAATAAACGAATCACCTACAAAAAAGGATGGTGCAAAAGCAGTTACTGTAGCAGACCCAAGCGGTTATAAAGTTGGTGATAAGGCAGCTGATTTTAGTTTAAAAAACGTGGATGGCTCAATGGTATCTTTGGCAGGAATGAAAGATGCGAAAGGTTACATCATTACCTTTACTTGTAACCACTGTCCTTATTCTGTAATGTATGAAGACCGTTTGATTGCATTGCACAATGAGTATGCTCCTAAAGGTTATCCAGTTGTTGCGATAAACCCTAACGATCCTGCGGTGCAAGCTGGCGATAGTTTTGATGACATGGTGGTGCGTGCTAAGGAAAAGGAATTTCCTTTTGTTTATTTATTTGATGATGGACAAAAAGTTTACCCGGAATATGGTGCGACTCGTACGCCACATGTCTTTTTGCTTGATAAAGAAATGACGGTTCAATACATTGGTGCTATTGATGATAACGCTAGAGCGGCGGAAGATGTAACGGTGAATTATGTGGTAAAAGCGATTAAGGCATTGGAGAATGGAGCGAAGCCGGATCCGAATTTCACTAAGGCGATTGGCTGTTCGATTAAGGCGAAGAAATAGATTTTCTAGTTAGAGTTGCAGTTGCAGTTGCAGTTGCAGTAAAGTGACAATTAAAATAGCAGTGGCAGTTTTTCCAACTAACGTGTAGATTCGCGATTTTCGGAGAAACTGCCACTTTTATTTTTACTTTGACTTTACTGAAACTTTTACTACCACTGAAAATCTGTGTAAGTGGGAACGATTGAATTTTATTTTTTTATTTAGTTTGAGTTTTAAAACTCAATGGCAATCTCAAACTCAATTTCAATGTTGCACGTCTTTCGTGACCTTTGCAAT
>CALGLS010000055.1 GCA_937959375.1 uncultured Saprospiraceae bacterium | reverse complement strand
GCTGGCGAAATGGCCGTCTAAAATATTGTGCTCTACTTCGTCATCGAGGCGAACGAAGTCGAAGTCGTCGATTAATTCAAAGTCTAAGACAAAATCTTTTTCGTTGCCGATAAGTCGAAGTTCTTCGTTTTCAACTTCTATCTTATCTAACGATTGCCAAGGCCACACTTGGACAAAGTAATCGTCATAAGAAAACGATTCATCGTCGAGATAAATAGATGGATTGCCATGAATAACAACTTGTACAATGTAATAAAACAGGAGTATCCCCGTCATGATTGTACTAAAGCTGATTAAGGTTTCAGTCAAATAAACATAGACCATACAAAGTGCAGAGATGGCAATTCCTTGCATCAAAAAATTATTTTGAAATTCGCTTTTTCTAATGAGGCGTATTACGTTGTTGTTTTCTTTTATTTTATAAAAGAAGATTTGCTTTAGCACCAAAAAACCGGTGAAGCAAAAAAGGTACATTTGGGAAGCTGTTTTGAAGACACTTGAAAACATAGGTAGCTCGCCAAACCCTGGAAGGATTAAACCACATATCCCTACAATAAGGAACAACCAAAAAATAACATTCAACTTCTGATTCATAGCTAGAAAATTTTTAAGTTCTTATGAAGGCGATTTAAAATCAAAATTAAATTTGTCTCTGCTTCCATAAACAGGAGTCCCGACAAATATAACATGTCGAATCCAAAATTTATTTTTACTTTTTACCTGAGTTGAAAAAACTAGTGAGTTATTACCTTGAAATGACTGAATGAGAGCTCTTTCTAATTTTGAACTTCCATTTGAACAAAAATAAGACATCCTACCTCATAATCAAATGAAATAGGATGTTTTTTTCCCTCTAGGGCAAGTCAAAAAGAAAAAGACTAAATAATTAAGTCCGATTCTTGAAAGCAGCAATAGCATTTATTGTAAAATCAGAAAGCACAAGCTTACCACTCATAGCTGCTCTTTCGCTTAATAGCTCATCCCAATGGCTGGCATTTTGCCAAAAGGCTTCTTTTAGTAAGCGCATAGCTTCTGGGTTTGACTTGACTAATTTATTTGCCAGTGTTTGTATTCCTTCGTCCATCGCTGCTGCGTTTTCAAATACCTCCGCATAGAGTCCCTGTTGTTTCGACCATTCGGCAGAGTACCATTCGGTTGCGTTGATGGCCATTTGAGACATGGCAGATACACCTATTTTTCGTTCTACTGCGGGGCCAACTACGAATGGGCCGATACCAATAGCTAACTCACTTAGTTTCGTTGCTGAGAATTTTGTCGCATAACAATAATCTACTGCGGATGCCACTCCTACTCCACCGCCCACTGCTTTTCCTTGCACTCTTCCGATAATGAATTTTGGACATTTCCGACAGGCATTTATTACGTTGGCGAAGCCCATAAAAAAGCGGTAGCCTTCTTCTACATTTCGGATAGACGATAGTTCGTCAAAGGATGCTCCTGCACAAAACGTTCGCTCTCCTGCGCTTTTAAGAACGATGACTTTTGCTTCGTCGTTAGTTCCTGCTGCGGTGATGGCTTCTGCTAGTTTGGCTAGTAGTTTTCCGGGGAGTGAGTTGTGTGACGGGTGGTAGAATGTTATGGTGGCGATTCCGTTGTTTAGTTGTGTTTCTACGGAGCCTTGTAATTTCTTATCTTCCATTATTTACTTTTTTTGGTTCTTTTACGATTCAATACTATTCCCTATTACCAGACTTTCTAGTTTTCCCTTTATCGTGTTTTGAAACCATATAGACACAAAATAGAACACATAACCTTTTGAACGATCGAGCTATGTGACCTATGTGCCTCGTATGGTAAAATACGCTAGAAGAATCAAGTGATTTTATTTTATATTGAAACAACTAAGTACTAAGCTTTCTTAATTTTCCTGATCCAACTTTTTCACCATCGTCAGAATAGTCGCGATTGCTACCGTCTCTCCAGTCTCATCGTACACATCTACGAGGAAGCGAACGATTCCTTTTGCGATATCTTCTGGTTCACGTTTTTCTTGATCAATTTTTTCTTTTACGGTAAGTCGTACTCCAATGGTCATTCCTGGGTAAACCGGTTTGGTAAAACGACATTCGTCAATTCCATAATTCAAAAGTACGGGACCTTTTTTCGCATCAACGAACAAACCTGCTGCTTTTGATAAAACGAAATATCCGTGCGCTACTCTACCTTCGAAAATAGTTCCTTCTAATGAAGTAGCATCTACGTGAGCGTAGAAGTTGTCGCCACTAACGTTTGCGAAATTTGTAATATCAGATTCGGTAACGGTGTGCTTTGCAGTTACTACCGTTTCTCCAACTTCTAGTTCTTCGAAGTGCTTTCGGAAAACGTGTACTGGTTTTTCTGTTTGGCGTGCTCCAATTTGGAATATATTAGTGACGGCAGTGACCATTGTTGGATGTCCTTGAACTGCGGTACGTTGCATGTAGTGTTTTACACCGCGCATACCGCCCATCTCTTCTCCACCACCTGCTCGACCTGGACCACCGTGTACTAACAGAGGCATTGGTGAACCGTGCCCTGTACTTTCTTTTGCGCAAGCTTCATTCAATACTTGGATACGACCATGATGCGTTGCAGAACCTAGTACATAATCACGAGCTGTTTTTTCGTTAGCAGTAACAATGGTACTTACTAGCGAGCCCATTCCCATGTTTGCTAAATCGATAGCGTCTTCAATATTTTTATATGGGATGATGGTGCTTACTGGTCCGAAGGCTTCGACCTCATGTACTTCCTTGTACTTTCTTGGTTTGGATTGTACCATCAAAGTTGGAGACATGAACGCGCCATCTTTTTTATTCGCTCCTGTTACCTTAAAACGACCAGATTTTCCGTAAACGATTTCTGCGTTTTTAGAAATTTCTGCAATGCGTTCTTTTACTTCTTGCACTTGTACTTTTCCTGCGAGTGCTCCCATTCTTACTCCTTTCACTTGTGGATCACCGATAACCGTACCTGACAATTGCTTACTTAATGCAGCTTGCACATCATCTACCATTTTTTTCGGCACAATGATACGTCGAATGGCGGTACATTTTTGACCACATTTGGTCACCATTTCTCTTCGTACTTCTTTGATAAACAAATCAAACTCAGCTGTCCCAGGAACCGCATCTGGTCCGAGCACTGCACAGTTCAAAGAGTCTGCTTCCATATTAAATGGTACTGCCTCAGAAATTACTTTTGGGTGTGCTTTTAGCATTTGGCCCGTAGAGGCAGAACCTGTAAAGGTCACGATGTCTTGCGACTCAACGTGATCAAGAATACCACGAGCTGAGCCACAAATTAATTGGATGGCACCTTTCGGTAAAATTTTCGATTTAATGATTTCACGTACTACTGCTTCTGTTAGAAAGGATGTAATGGTCGCAGGTTTTACAATCGCTGGAACACCCGCTAATAAGTTAACGGCAACTTTTTCTAACATTCCCCAAACTGGAAAATTGAAGGCATTAATATGTACGGCAACACCGCGCTTGGGTACCATGATATGTTGACCGATGAAGGTACCACCTTTTGAAAGGTTGGCCATTTCACCATCTACATAGTAAGATTCGTTTGGAAATTTTTTGCGCAAGCTAGCATAAGCAAAGAGCGTTCCTATCCCCCCATCAATATCAACCCAACTATCTGCCTTCGTTGCACCAGTCCAGTATGAAATGGGGTAAAATTGTTCACGACGTTTGTGAAGGTAAAGGGCTAGTTTTTTTAGCATTCGACCTCTTTCGTGAAAAGTCATTTTGCGTAAAGCAGGATTTCCAACTTCGCGACCATATGTCATCATTTCTGCAAAGTCGAGTCCGGAACTAGTCGCAGTAGCTACTGTTTCGCCTGTAATTGCATTATATAATGGGGCTCCTTCACCTTTGCCGGCAACCCATTTGCCTAGAGCATAATTTTTAAGTTTCATACTATTCTGTTTTTACCGCTTCTAAAAATAATGTTGGCAAATATAACGATATGCTGGTAAATAAGCGAGTCTAAAAGAAAGAGAGTCGGTGATAAATGGTTTTATTTAGAACACTTTCGCTCTTTTACAATTGAGGATTTTGTTGTATATTTGAATTCTCCATAAAACTACATAACAGCTCTCATTTCATTTGGTTTTAGACATTCAACTATAGACAAAAAATTATGGCAAAGTTCCGCTTCGTAATTTGGGCAATAGCCCTCCTATCATTTGTACTCACATCTTGCTCTGGAGATAAAAAACAATCACCTGCACCCACTTCAGGAAAAACAATCATCAATGAATTAGGTGAAGCAGATGCGAATGAAAAAGAAAAATGGTTTGCTGATTTACACAGAGCTGCTCCAGATACAGACTGGAAGGCCATTGAAGCTAGTACACAACTCAGCAAACATCGACAAAGAAATTTCCAACGATCTGGAGCAGGAACTCGTTCCACAAATTGTAGTGTAGAAGCGTATGCCAATGGTGAGATCATGGGCCAATGGTGCGAACGAGGAAGTACTAACCAAGCAGGTTCAGTTGGACCTATGTATTACGATGCAGCTACCGACATGTTGTATACGATCTCTGCTGGTGGAACGATTTGGAAAGGCTTATCTGATGGAACAAATTGGGAACCATTGAATGATGATTTAAAGTTCAGTTGGAACATTCTAGAACGAATTCCAATCAGTGGAGGCAATCGCTGGTTGGCAGTTATGAACAAAATCGTTTACTACTCAGACGACGACTGTGTGACGTGGACTGCTGCCACAGGTTTACAAACTTATGACAACTGGGGAAGTCGAGATAAGACGATTGCTTTGGGTGATGCTCAAAATAGTATCTACATGTTAATGAGTGAGTGGGATCCGGTTGATTGGAGAGCAGAAGTCAATATTTACAAGTCAGTTAACAATGGTGTTTCTTTTACAAAAGATCTAGAATTTGGACCGATTAGTTTGGGAGATATTGACATGATCAATCCCTACAATAGTAATGATCTATATGTACTACATCGAGTTTCCAATACTGAACTAAATACCTATAAATTGAATGCCAGCACTGGCAATATTGAATTAGAAAACACCAACACTAGTATCAATTTTCCTGACCTTGGAAATCTGACAGGAGTCGTTGAGTCTGGAACCATGCATTTGTACACCTACAGCAATAACAAAGTTTATTATTCAAGTGACGAGGGAGTCAACTGGGCCTTAAAAGGAAACCTTCCTGCCTCTCCTTGGAGTGTTGGTATTAATGTTTCTGCGTTTGACCACACAAAACTTTTTATGGGTGAGGTCGAATGCTATCGTAGTTATGATAGTGGAACCTCATGGACCAAAATAAATACTTGGGGACAATACTACGGCAACCCTTTGATCTATTTACACGCCGACATCATGCGTATTCAATTTTTTGAAAAGTCGGATAATACTGAATTTATGATGATCAGCAACCATGGCGGTATCAGTGTTTCTTATGACCATGGATTAAACAATACCAATATTGCGATGGAAGGTTTGAATGTAAGCCAATACTATAGCGTTGCAACAGATCCCATTGACTACTCGCACATCTACGCAGGTGCTCAAGACCAAGGATTTCAAAGAGGAGCAGATACGGCAACTGTTTGCATTCAAGATTTAGATCAAGCGATCTCAGGTGATTATGGTCATATTGTATTTAACGATGATGGTGGTCTATGGACTGTTTATCCTGGTGGCTGGGTATCCTATTGGGCTAATCCCGAAACTGCTGGCATTACAAAAAGTTACACCCTAGAATCAGATAACGAAGGCGCTTGGATTCCGTTTTTAATGGAGAGTCCTTATGCAGGCGAGCAAGCCATTTTCATGGTTGGAGGAAATGCAAATGGTGGCGCTGGATCATACATTATAAAGTTAGCATACGACTCTGCAGCTGACGTCATTACTGCTACGAATCATTCTAGTTTTGATTTTTACAATGCTTCAGGAACTGTACTTTCTGCCATAGATGTCTCACCAATTGATGATAGATTTTGGTATGCAGCTACAGCAAATGGTAAGTTCTATTACTCTAGTGATTCTGGTGAAAACTGGACGGAGACTGCTAGTTTTAATGGACCGGGACAACATTACTTATACGGTGCTACGATTTTAGCGAGCAATACAAACACCAATACTGTTTACTTTGGTGGTAGCGGTTATTCCAACCCTCCAGTATACAAGTCAATTGATGGTGGTGTTACTTTTACTGCAATGAATACGGGGCTTCCTTCTACCATGGTTTTCAAGTTGGTTACCAACCCAACTGAAACACATATTTTTGCGGCTACAGAAGCAGGACCTTATGCCTACTCCTTGAATACGGAAAGCTGGTACGACATTTCTGGAGTTTGTGCTCCAGTGCAAACCTATTGGTCGGTTGAATATTTGGCTGGGCCACAAATCGTTCGCTATGGAACTTATGGTCGCGGGATTTGGGATTTTGGCATAACAGAACCTTTACCTGTTGAGCTCATCTCTTTTAATGCACGTGCCGTTAATAAAAATTTAGTAACTCTTGACTGGTCAACTGCATCAGAAATTGACAACAGTCACTTCCTTATTGAGCGTAGTAGTGATGGACAAAAGTTTGAAACGATTGAGCAGGTTCGTTCAAAAGGAGATGCAATGGCTCAACAAAATTATATCAGCTCAGATCGAAATCCATTAATGGGCGTTTCCTATTATCGGTTAAAACAAGTCGATTATGATGGTCAGTTTGCTTATTCTAAAACGGCGGTTGTTGAAATCAAGGATGCTGCGGAAGTTGCAGTTTATCCGAATCCGATTGCGAATAATCAGCTGTTGAATATTTCAGGAGCTTGGTCTGGTGCTGCTGAATTTTCTATTTATGATGCTACAGGTCTTTTAGTCAAACGAGAGAAAATAAGTACGCGGGCGGAGGTTAACTTGAGTGGTTTGGTTCCTGGGAATTATTTTTACTTAGTTGATTTTGGCTATGGGGTTAAGCGAGGACAGTTACAGGTGTTGTAGTGGTAAATGTAAAATGTTCGTCTGGCTAGTTTACTGGATTTACATGGGGTGACTTTTCCGAGTTTTATGTTTTATTTTGGTGCTAAATGATTTTATTTGGTTAGAATAAAAAGGGAAAAAACGTTTACTAAACTTTTGAAGTAAACGTCCAAAGGTCCACTCATTCCTAACCTTGACCAAATGAAATCACTTAGAATCTTTATTTTAGACAGGATTTTAGACCTTTGAAAAACTTCGTTTTTCAAAGGTCTAATTAGAGCTCTACATGGTTTTCAGATTTTGCAATATGGAAGCCAGCCTCTTTCACTTGTTGTTGAGCGGGGCTGGCTTCTTGGAGCAAAGGGTTGGTGTGATTGAAATGAATGAAGTAGATTTTATTTTTTTCTTCTTTTGATAAATCAGCGAATAACTCCATACTTTCTTCTACGAAGGGATGTGGAATTAGACTCATATCTCTTCCGGGTAGTTCTCCATTTTCAAAAAAGGTTCCATCCAAAAAAGCGTAATCTACCTTTTTGATTTCTTCTTTTATGTTGCGATTCCATTTACTCCACTTATCGATATCGGGAATAAACAGGGCTGAATGATTGGGTCCTTCTATTCTGAATCCTACTGTTTCGGAATATTCGTCACGATGTGGAACTAGGAATGGAGTGACTTTTAGGTTTTGTGGCAATTGGATTGTGGAATCAGGTTTTAGGTTTTGTAGCGTAATGTTTTCGAGGCTCACTAGTTGAGACCAAGGGCCATTATTAGTCAGGTAGTCACTCATGCGGGGCATAGTAAAAACGGGGACTTGCTTGGCACCCATTGCTTCGCGACCGAGATCCATTAATCCAGTATAGTGTCCCATGTGAGCATGGGTAATGAAGATGCCGGAAAGTTGGGTCGGATTTGTTGTTTCTAAATTTTCGACAAGATGTAACTGTTCTTTAAAATCTGGAGTGGCGTCAAAAATCCAGCTTGAGCCTGTCGAAGGGTCTACCAATGCGAGACAGGATACTAGTTTCTTTTTGGCCTGACCGGACCATACTTTTTCACAACAGGATTTTTTACATGCTGCTTGTGGATAGCCTGCGTCTTGTGCGGTGCCTAGTACCATTAGGAATGGTGTATTGGGAAGTGCTTGTTTTTCTATAATTGAGTTTGTTTGGTTTGGTGTACAGCTCGTATAAATTAGAAAAACTGATACTAGAAAAATATGGTATGGTTTGAGACTTGGCATTTTAACTTGGATTGGTTTTAAAAATTAGTTGACTAAGATAGGTCTTTTTTTTTGGGACGTTTTTTTGGATAGAATTTACAGAATTTTCTCTTTTAAGGCTTCGCGTGTAAAGAGCGGTTCGCTCGACTTGACAAACGAGATGTCGTGTTTTTCTTGGACATTTTTTTTTGGACAGAAATTTATTTTTTCAATCTTCACTTTTAATAATTTATCGATTTGCAAAATACCACAGAACCTTTATATTTCTTTTAATTCGGTGTTTTATTTTTAACTTAGCTTAGCAATTTCTGACCATTTTCACCAGGAGTGAACTGAACTTTTAGCGGCACAAAAACAAACAACATGAAACAAATATTCAACACTAGTCTACTTTTATGTTTTACCTTTTTCATTTCAGCGCAAACTGTCAATAAGGTTTTGATTATTGGTATTGATGGATGTAGACCGGATGCTTTGCAAGTTGCAAATACTTCAAACATTGATGCTTTGACTAGCACTAGTATTCATAGCATGGATGCACTTAACGACGATATTACAATCAGTGGTCCGGGATGGTCGGCA
>CALGLS010000054.1 GCA_937959375.1 uncultured Saprospiraceae bacterium | reverse complement strand
GCGAAAGGCTTACTAAATCGCTCCAAGGAAAAAGCGCGTTAAAACCTACAGCATAAACCTGAAACGAAATAGTAGAATAAAAAACGCCCTTTGAGCATATGCTCGAAGGGCGTTTTTTATTGTGAGGTCTGAGTACGGTATGGGGAAGAGAAAATCAAAATTCGAAGATTCAAAATTCAACGATTCGAAATTATATGAGTTTTGAAGAGAAGAAATATTGAATATCAATATTGATTGCTAGGAAAGCCACTCAAATATGGGAATTGAATTTAAAAGGCTAGGTTCTCATTCCCACCTATCCGCTGGCTAGGCAGGTTCCCATTCAAACACAAAAATGGGACACCTCAAAAAGGCATCCCACGTTGTGTAGTAGTATCGGTAATTTCTTTCCTAAACTATTACAATGGCTATCTTAATAGAATGAGCTTAGCTCAATCAACGGTTATTATCTCGCAATAGAATTATTATCCGAACCTCCATTATCATACTCAGACTTAGATAATACATCAGTATCGTTTATAGTATTTACGTTTTCAACTTGGCTTTTTAAAAGGCTCATCATGTCTTCAGCAGAAATCAATTTCTTATTATGAGTAACGACATCACCCTTGTTTGAAAAGATTAAGAAACTAGGAAGCGACTCTATATTGTAGATTTGTTTTAGGTTAATCCCATCGAAAGAATCAATATCTAATTTCATGGATAAGAAATGCTGGTCCATATAGCTTTTAACATATGGATTTGCATATACATTTTGCTCCATCACCTTGCATGGCATGCACCAACTTGCTGTGAATCGAACCAACACCATTTTGTCATCTGCCAAGGCCTTTGCTCTAAGGTCATTAAACTGAGTGCTTGTAACCTCTGGTTTTGACTCTGAGGTCGACGAAGCAGAAGCTATTGCTTCCGATTCATCGACTTTCAGCTTGTTAAGTTGGTTGTTCAATTGTTTTGTTACTAATGGGTTGTCGCTACTAGTTATAGAAGCAACGTTTTCGCGGGCTGCAATATCTGAATGTTTTAGTGAGGCGATCTTTACAGTTGACAATCTGTATGATTTTATTTTCTTCTTGTTAGAAGAAGTCGTTCGCTTTTTAACTTGTTTTGTTTTGTTTTGAACAGCTTGGTTCGACACCTTATGTGCTACATTTCGTGGGCTAACATTTGTTTTAGCACTCGAATTAATAGAAGCGAAAGTAGCCGAGTAGTTTTCCATTTCTTTAAAGTGCTCACCAGTATAAACAATGGTTCCGTATGGTACTTCATCTCTTTGCTTCGACACAACTTTAGACGCAAGTTTTTCTTCTTTTAAGAAAGTATCGGAGCGCTGATTTACAGCCTCCCTATGAATAGCCTTAGAGGTGTTAGGTGTGTAGTTTTCTGGATGTATAGATTCATCCATAACCTCTACTTTTACAATAGGCTCAAGGATCCCTTCCAAGCTCTTGCTTTCAGGGTTAAAGCGAACTGGGTCATCATCGCTACCGATACGGTTCTTTTGCAAAGTTGAATAAACAGAATGAGCGGATGCTTCAGGTTGACCTGAAGGAAATATACTAGCAAAATCTACAGCGAGATTACTAGTTAGATAGTTAGGAGTTACGGATAAAATGTCTTGCTGTAGATTCCCAAATTGGGACCAGCAAAAGACTGCAATAATTAAGAATGATTGAATACTGAACCGAATCAGACCTGAGTCGGTTTTACCTCCAAATAAAGTCGTTTGTTCTCGATCTAAATAGTCCGAAGCAGTTGTTTCATTTGTATGGGTAGCTTGGATAAAATTTGCCATGTACCTTTTTTTGGTTTATTAAAAATGCACAGGTATACCACTAGATAGTCGTATCTCTGAATTCTGCATTTTCTCATGGCAGTTGTAGCATAAATATATAGCATACAATCATTTTTACAAAATAGAGAAGTCCTACGCATTAAGATGGTTAATAATATAATATTCTTGTGTTCTGGTTTTTCTCCAGAATAAAAAGAGCCTGATTTCTGGAGTAAAATCAGGCTTTTCTGGATATATACCCAGAGATTTATATGTAAAAATTATTTTATTTCCTTAACAACAACTTTTTTTTCAGGCTGGGTTATTTCCAGCTCTTTTATCGGTTTTCCGTCGCTCCAAGTTCCCATATATCGTTGCTCTGGAGTATCTCCAAATGCATAATTACAATGCGTATTGGAGCGCGAACAATCTAATAAAGCATCCAATATTTTCCAATAAGCATAGAAGTCAATGGCATCTTTTGTGCTAGTATGTTTAGCCTTTCGAGCAGTTACATTTCGGATTCCATTATCCAATTCAGGGTTAACAGAATAGGATTCATTATGCCCCGCTTTTATCCGCTGCGTACCATGATGATCTTTATGTTGTCGTACAAGATTTCGATCGATGACGTTGGTTGCTGTTTCATAAATTCTAATGCCTAATTTGTCTCCTACTATTCGATCATCATCACTCACCATAGACACTAATTTTGTATCCGCAGGAATACCACTATAATCTTTCAAAACCCCACCAGAGAAAGGCCCAGAACCTGGCGAACATAGCATCAAAACTTTAGGTTGCGGAATTTCGTTTTCGACGAAAGCCGCAGTAACTCCTGCTGCTATTACACCACCATAGGAATGACCTACTAGTGCCAAATTATTGACGACTGGTTTTACATGATCAGTGGTATCCATAATGGCCAATGCATCCTTGATGGCAGTGGCTGTATTTGGAATAAAATACCCTGGTGATGGAACCCATAAATTTTTCTGATATCGAGGAAAAATAACAACGTTTCCTTTGCGCACCAAATGCTTAATCCAATCTCCATACACCATCGGATTGTAAGCGCCATAGCCATGTATAAAAACGATGACATGCGCAGAATCAGGTCGAGGTAATGCTGGCTCGTACATCCAAAACCCATCGGTCTCAGCAGCATAGTCATATATTACAATGGAGTCATGAAGATAATCAGATCCACCTGGGCCAGTAGTGGGTTGAGCTGGGCCTAAGATATCCTGAGCAAAGGTTGACTGGTAAGTTAAGAACAGAAGAACGAGGTAAATATATTTCACTTTTTAAAATAGATATTGAAGCTTTAGTAATTGTGTTATAAAGTGAAGAACAAAAGATCATTGGAATTGTTGACGGCATTTCTAACAAATGCCCTCTATCTGATTAAAGTTTTAAGCAATAGCGTATTTCTAATTAAAACCTTACATTTGCCCTTGAGAATTCAAAACGCTTAAAGTCAATTTATATTGAGCACTTCAAAAGAAAATACTAAAAAAACAGTTGGTGTTATTGGGTCTGGTAGTTTTGGTACAACCATAGCTAACTTACTATCCTACAATAGGGATGTAATGATGTATACCCGTCAACCTGATTTAGCGACACAGATCAACGAAGAGCATCGGCATTTTGATCTTAAGCTTCAAGACAACTTGCGAGCCACTACTGATTTAGAAGAAATAGCATCGGTCTGTGATTTGATCTTTCCAATTGTTCCTTCTACTGCTTTTCGGGATGTCATCAAATCGATATCTCCTTACCTCCGCCCCTACCATATTTTGATTCACGGTACTAAAGGTTTTGACCTTACAGATGTAGATGAAAGTCAACTTCGTGAAGCTTCGATTAGTCGAAAGAATGTACACACGATGAGTGAAGTTATTTTGCAAGAAAGTAGTGTGGTAAGAATTGGTTGCTTATCTGGCCCTAACCTATCATCAGAAATAATGGCGGGCCAACCGGCAGCAACGGTGATTGGTAGTAAGTTTAGTGAGGTCATCAAAGTTGGAAGAAAGGCGCTTGACAGCAAAAAATTCTATGTATTCGGAACGCATGATATATTAGGTGCTGAATTAGCTGGGGCTTTAAAAAATGCCATTGCAATCGGATCAGGAGTTTTGGGTGGACTTGGTCTAGGAAAAAATATTCAAGCGATGTTGATCACTCGAGGTTTGATGGAAATGATTTATTTTGGAAAGGCGCTTGGCGCAAATAGCTCCGCCTTTGTTGGAACCGCAGGAATTGGCGACCTCGTTGCCACTGCGACTAGTAAGCAAAGTCGTAACTATACTTTCGGTGTCCGACTAGCAAAAGGTGAGACGATGGAAAGTATTTCGAAGAACATGCCTGAACTTGCGGAAGGAGTTAGAACCATTGCTATTATGCAAAAACTATCAAAAGACTACAAACTACACGTTCCGATTACACATATGTTGTACAATGTAATTTTTGAAGGATTTGATATCGAACGAGCTATTGGTTATTTGATGAAGTATCCTTATTCGGTGGATGTGGACTTTCTGTAAAGATTAAAGAATAGCTAATACGCACAGCAATCTATTATTGGAGTGCTTCAAGAATTCCAGACTTAGTAGATCTTTGGACTTCATTTTGCATTATATCCTTTCTATATAAATCATTTCGGTACACCGAAAACAAAAACGGCTAAGTATGAAGAAGGTGAAAGTTGAGCAAAAAAAACGAGTATTTGATGATTTCTTCAAGATTGATGAAGTACAACTCCAACATGAACGACTAGACGGCAGCATGAGTCCTACCCTTCGTATCCTCAACTTTGAGCGAGGTGATGGTGTCGCTGCAATTGTTTTCAATGTCGATACCGATAAGATTATTTTGACCAAACAATTTCGATATCCAGCATATACACGTGGAGAAGGTTGGATCATAGAAGCAGTGGCGGGCATGCAGGAAAACAATATGAGTCCAGAGGAGGCTATTGAAAAAGAGATTTTGGAAGAAATAGGATATGAAGTGGAGTCACTTAGTTTTATGTCTACCTTTTTTGTTTCTCCTGGCGGGACATCTGAGCGGATTCATATGTTCTACGCTGTTGTGAATAATGCTACCAAAGTGGCGCCTGGTGGCGGAGCTGAGGATGAGCATGAAGATATTGAAATATTAGAGTACGATCTAGAGCAGGCAATAGAATTGGCTCAAACTGGTGGCATCATGGATGCTAAGACTTTATATGGTTTGCTCTGGTTGGAAAATATTGTTTTGAAATCGATGTAAAGTTAGACAGCAGATTAGCAATCTATTGCTTAACATACTGACACTTTTTTTTGAACCCTACCTCACCAGGCTGGAACAAAAGATCGAACGTGATTCACTCATCCTTGCTGCGGTTACGAGCTGTTGTTTATCAAAAACAAAAGACAGATAAAGAGTTCTTTGAGCCTTACCTAAGCTAACCTCAACTCATTCATCAACGCTTTTACCTTCTCTTCCAATACTTCAAGACAGGTATCGATAATTTTCAAATGACTTCTAAAAGAAAGTACCGCTAGTCGTATCCAGAATACCCCATCAATGGTTGTCGATGATAAGAAGACTCGCCCATCTGCCAAAACTGCTTTTATCAGTTTTTCATTAAATGCATTTGCCTCAGTTCCTTCTGGAACATATCTATAAATAGCAACCGATAAATCTGGATAAGGTCCAACTTCAAAACCTATCTTTTGGACCGCTTCATGAAAATATCGACACAACATCAATTTCTCTTCTAAGGCAGCTTCAAAAGGTTTTGTGCCAAACAACTGCAAAGGCAACCACATGCGCATACCTCGAAAATGTTTGGTTAATTCAGGTGACAAATCTGCTGGTGAAATTTCAGCCACCTCATCCTTGGTATCTTGCATATAAGGTGCTGCATAATAATGCGTGTCTTGCAAAGCCTTCACATTTTTTATCAAAACAGCACCTGTTCCGTAAGCCAGGAACAAACTCTTATGTGGATCAATTGTTAGTGAATCTGAGCGCTCAATACCTTTGTATGCTGCTCTAATTTCGTCTACCATAATAAAGAACCCACCATAAGCCGCATCAACATGAAACCATAAATTATGTGCTGTTGCAATATCAGCCATAGCATCCATCGGATCTATCGCTCCGGTATCAGTTGTACCTGCTGAACCTACGATCAAAAAAGGATTTAAGCCCCTCTCCTTATCGGAAACAATGGCAGCTTCCAATTGCTTTACATCCATCTTAAAATTCTCATCAAGAGGCACATACGAAAGTTTACATTCATTCAAACCAGCAATTCGAATCGCTTTTTGTATAGAATGATGGGCTTGGGCTGTTAGGTAAATTACAGACTGAGCAACCTTAGTAGATTTGATTTCTTTAGCATCACGTGCCGTTGTAATGGCGATTAGATTGGCGATAGATCCTCCTGAAGTTAGGTTACCTAAAGCCGTTTGGGGATACCCCATCAAATCACATAACCAACGGATCAACATGTTCTCCATACGCACTGCTCCGGGGCCGCCAAAAAACACGCCCGCGTAGTGATTCGTAACTGCTGCAATAAAATCGCCCATGGCTGTTGGGTAAACTCCTCCGCCCGGAATATAAGCTAGGTGTCCACCTGACGCAGCATTGATACCACTATTATCGACATGCTTTCGAAGTAAATTCAAAAGTTCGTCAAGCGCTCTACCCTCTTGTTGAATTTTATAATCCAACAAACCCTTGGTGCTGTCATGGTTTCCTTTCCAAGCTTTACCAATGTCAGTTTCTCTTAGGTAGGCTTGGGTGTATTCATGAATAGCGTTTAGCCAAGTTCCATACTGAGCCTCACCTGGTTCCAATTTTAGCGCTTCAAGTTCTAGTGCCTTAATTTTATCGATCATATTATTTTTCTCAATTTGAGCTTCTTTATAGTTTGTAAATGTAAGCAGACTATATCGTTTTTTCGCTGTGGCGAATAAAAATGACGAAAGAAGCAGTCTAAGCATCTATTTTGAAGATGAAAAGAAGGCCTTCATCGAAAATGAGCTATTTTGTTAGAAACTATTTCGAACTTTATCTTAAGTCGCTGCAACCTTAGAGTTCTCTAACTGTCATTATTTGTGAAGTTGATTTGAACTCGGATTTACAAAAAGTATGACAACACAATCTTCAAAATTCAATTCACTACTTAGAAACTAAAAAATTAAAACAATGAAAGCAATTCAATTTTCAGCAAGCATGATTCTAGTTTTATTTCTATCCAGCTTTTCGTTAAATGCTCAAAATGGCTGGGGCAATAAAGTAAAAGGAAAAGGAGAAGTCATTTCAAAAGATTTTGATCTTGATAAGTTTAGCAGTATTGCACTAGGCATTTCTGGCAATCTTGTGCTTACACAAGGTTCAAAACAAAGTGTCAGAATTGAGGCGCAGGCCAACATTATGAAACTTATCAAAACTAGTGTAAAACGTGGAGAGTGGAATATTAAATTTACTGAGCATGTTGGCTATCATAAGGATATTACGATCTATGTTACCATGGAAACACTTGAAGAGCTCTCTTTAGGAGGTAGCGGTAATATTTCTAGTACCAATAAATTTAAAAACCTTGACAAGGTAGATATTTCACTTGGTGGTTCTGGAAACATAGACATGGACTTGAATGCCAAAGACATTGATGTTTCACTTGGTGGTTCTGGAAATATAGAATTAGATGGCACTTGCAATGATCTTGAAATTAGCCTAGCTGGCTCTGGAAATATAAAAGCATTTGATTTAAATACAAAAACCTGTGAAGTCAGTACTGCTGGTTCTGGGAATGTTGATGTTTCTGTAAATAACTCCCTAGAGGTAAGCATGGTAGGCAGTGGTGATGTTCGATATAATGGTAATCCAGAAGTTGAAACTACCATTATGGGATCTGGCTCAGTAAGTAAGGCAAGAGCGAATTAATTAACTTAAGTTGCGAACAACTTAAAAGTTGGAAGATGGGAGTAGGAAGTGGGAAGTTGCCCACGATATTTGGAAACTCCCCGCTTTCAACTTCCATCTTCTATCCTCAAGTTGTTCGCAACTTGAATGAATTAAAACAAACGATATCGATTAAAATTTTTCTATGCTTTGGGGACCGAGTATTCTTTTTAGATGCTCGGTTTCTTTGGCAAAAACTCTTCTTCTATTTTTTCCTTCAGATGCCTTTTTATCTAGATTTCATTGTAATCAATCACCTAATCAGATCCTATCTAAAGAATTTTAAGATACTGAAACCAAAATTATTGGATTTCTATTTTCTTTTATTTTCATCTTGATACCATTTCACATTTCAGTTTTAATCATATCTCAGCATTTAAAGGTGTTTTTCATAAACCAATCATCCAATACGTAACAAAAGCATCCTAACAATGCTTTACGTGTGTAAAATAATCATCAGATACTCTTACGGTGTAAATGAACAGAAAATAGATAATGACAATTAGCTATATGTAAATTACTATTTTTTGGGTATGCATTATCCTTCCCTTTAGTATACCTTTGTTCTTGTAAGGACGCCAAAGAGATGTTCACAAAACATATCTAAAGTGATCGAGAAGTTCCAAAAACAAAAAAGGTCTTTCAGACCATTCGTTCCATTAACTGACAAAAAACTTCTCTTCTTTATTTCCCCCTTTCCTCCACGTCATAACGCCCATGCACTAAGGTAGTGGGAATTTACTGTCTATTGGTCAACACCAATATGTTAATTGTCAGTGTTATACGTAATTATAATTTGATTAATTATTCCACGTCGGATGCTCAACTATGACTATCTGCTCGTGCAACAAAGATATAGGCTCAATCGGCTTAAAGACTTAGGTGATTGTGTGTTAAACAAAGACTGTTTTAAGTTATTTAAAATCAGTTTTTGGGACGGCCTCTCACTGCTTCGGCGGTGGGGGGCTTTTAGTTTCACTCTACTTCTAAAGTCATAAGAACCTGTAATGAAAGCGCGTTGAACCTAACGGGTCAATCTCATCTACTTTCTTAAACATGTTATAGTTGTTTAGCAGCTTCCTAAGATAAGAAATATTGAATCGCTGAATCATTGAATTAAAAATTTTGATTTTGCCACTTAAGCAGGTATTCAATTTAAACTATATAATAATTTCTGCGTCTTTTAAATTTATTCTTCTCCAATTTCCTGTGGCAATAGCTACGGCTATTACCTTAAAAATTGGCTCGTCTAAATCCAAAATTCATCAGAACTTATCCTAAAGATAAATTTGACTACCTGCTTAAACGTGAAGTTTCCCCATAATGAACAAAATCAAAATTCGAAATTCAACGATTCAATATTCATTATTTATCTATGACTCACCATTAATATTAAACTTAAAGCCAGAAGCTGTTAACTCACTACTTATGTATATACCGTAGGTCGAGCTGCCTGGCAGGATTCAGAATTTTAATTTAAACGCCCTGATCTATCTCAACAGAAAAACACTAAGTCAATTTCTTTATGCTCACAAATTTGGGCATCTAAGGCCATTCTGCTATTTTCGCAGCTTAAAGCGAATCAATGAGCAATAAAAAGAAATTACACTTTCCTAATGATTATAAAGTTGGCGTACTAGGCGGCGGACAACTAGGAAAAATGCTTGCCTTAGCTGCAGGCAAATGGGGACTTCCCTTTTATGTACTTGATGCATCTAAGGATTTTCCAGCTGGCGCCTACTCTACCGAATTTACTGAAGGCAGCTTCAAAGACTTTGACGATGTTTATAATTTTGGAAAAGATAAAGACATCGTGACGATAGAAATTGAGCATGTCAACACCGATGCACTGTTCAAACTACAGGAAGAAGGTGTACAAGTACATCCAAATCCACAAGCTTTGAATATCATCAAAGACAAAGGTTTGCAAAAGCAATTTTACGCAGATCGTGCTTTGCCTACTTCTCCGTTCAGATTATATGCTAATGAAGATGAACTAAAATTATCTATTAAAGACAATCGTCTGATTTTTCCTTTTGTCCAAAAGACAAGAACCGCTGGATATGATGGCAGAGGAGTCGCGGTGATTCGCTCAGCAGATGACATGGACAAGATTTTGAAAGGACCTTGTATTACTGAACCTTTGGTAGACATTGATAAAGAGATTGCTATTGTGGTTGCCCGAAATGCGAGTGGAGAAATTACCACCTTTCCTCCAGTAGAAATGGACTTCAATCCAGTTGCAAACTTGGTAGAATATCTATACTGCCCAGCTGACATTTCATACAACGTTTTGACAAAAGCAGATGAACTCGCTAGAGAGATCATTGAAGCTTATGATATCTGTGGTTTATTAGCTGTTGAATTCTTCCTGACCAAACAAGGCGAGATTCTCATCAACGAAGTAGCACCGCGAACGCATAATAGTGGCCATCACACCATTGATAGTTGTCAGACCTCCCAATTTGAACAGCAGCTTAGAGCAATTCTTAATTTACCACTAGGTAGCACAACGATGACAAGCCCGGCCATCATGGTCAACCTCTTAGGAGAAGCCGGCCACACTGGTCCAGCAATCTATGAAGGCATGGATAAATGTCTGCAAACAGAGGGTGTGCACGTTCATTTGTATGGAAAAAAGATTACTAAACCGTTCCGAAAAATGGGACATGCAACCGTAGTTGATACTGATTTAGCAAAGGCTAAAGAAAAGGCTACTTTTATAAAGAATACTTTGCGGATTATTTCTGAGGAATGAGACCGCTGCGCTGAGAGATCGCTGCGCCTGCTTTCCGGCAGGCTGGCTGTCAGATCGTGGAGGCGCTGCCTCCACTGAGAGATCGCTGCGCTGAGAGACTTCACTCAAACGTTTTGCAGCCGCGTTAGACGAGAAGTCTCTCAGCGAAGCGATCTCTCAGAAAGGCCTCACTGAGGCCGAACGATCACACAGCAAATCTGCCAGCGGCAGATGCAGCGATCTGACAGCCGAAGGCGGTCTCATCATCATCAACAACAACCAAAAGTAAAAAAACAAAAAGCAATATGACAAAACCACAAGTAAGCATCATCATGGGATCAGATTCTGATCTACCAGTTATGAGACAGGCAGCTGATATTTTGAAAGAATTTGGAGTACCATTTGAGTTGACAGTTGTATCAGCGCATCGGACGCCAGATCGAATGTTTGAATTTGCAAAGAAGGCACATAAGCGAGGAATCAAAACGATTATAGCCGGAGCTGGAGGTGCTGCACACTTACCTGGAATGGTTGCTTCTCTATCCCCTCTTCCAGTAATTGGTGTTCCGATTAAATCTTCTAATTCTATCGATGGTTGGGACTCGATGCTTTCCATTTTGCAGATGCCTAATGGTGTTCCAGTTGCAACTGTTGCTTTGAATGCTGCAAAAAACGCGGGTATTTTAGCTACTCAAATTTTGGCAAGCCATGATGTTCAACTTCGTAAGAAGATGCTTGCTTATAAAAAGAAGTTGGCTTCTGAAGTTGCTAAGAAATATAAGCGATTAGAGCAAGAAGGTTACGAAGATTATAAAAAATAAACTTAGCTATTCTTCTTCCTAAGGTGATTGAACACTTTTCTTGTGAAACGTATT
>CALGLS010000053.1 GCA_937959375.1 uncultured Saprospiraceae bacterium | reverse complement strand
ACTACAACAGTTATCAATGAGTCGCAGAGAAATTGATTGACAAAAGTAAAATCCATTGATGTACCAGCCAATATTTCTTGACCAGCATAAATGACCGAAGTGCCACTACAAGCTTCAAAGTTTAATGTCTCTTCTGAAGTAGGTAGGGGAGTCACTGTCAAATTGATAATGGAATCGCAACCAAAAGATGTTGTCAAAGAAACAGTTGTATCTGTCCCAGGGAAGTATGTTTCACCTTCGTATATCACAGAACTTCCTGAGCAGGCACTAAGACTGACAAAGGCAACCGAACTGGTATCTGGTGTGACCGTTACTGTAATGGTTGAGTCACATCCCATTTGATTGGTGAATGTAAATTCAGTTTCTGTTCCGGGGAGTAGTATTTCTCCAGCATATTCGACGGTCCCATCTTCACAGGCATTTAGTGATAGCGAAGAAGTATCTAATGGTAGAAGATCTATGCTGAATGGATTTGACAGTGAGCTGCAACCATTGACGTCAAATAGAACAACCGAATAGGCGCCACTTTCAGTTGGTGTAAAATCTGGATCAGTTCCTTCGGGAGCTGGAATAGCGACTTCATCTAAGTACCATTGAAATGCGACGACATCGGGTATTGTTGGCAAACAAATGGTGTCTGGTGCACAACGAGTATGACAGCCATCGGGTACTAAATTAATATCAGGAGCCGCATAGATTTCGATAATATTACTTTCACCTTCGCAGCCAAACGCAGAGATACCTCTCACAAAATATTCACCAGCGGTGCTTACTTGTATGGTAATGCCGTATTCGCCGGTACTCCACAGATAAGTTAATAAGGTGTCAGGGTTACTAACCGCTAGTAACGCATTTGTTTGTTCACAAATAGGACCTTGCGGAAAAGAGGTAATCATAATATCCGTCGGTACGGGATTGACGGTAATTGTAAATGGTCCTTCAACGGAGGTACATCCACTTATGTTATCTGTGATGGTTACTTCAAAATCATGATCTCCAGCAGGTAGTGTGCCATCGTGTTCATTGTCATAAATTACTTCGTCCCCAGTTTGTCCACTTGACCATTCGTAAGCATAATCGCCAGCTCCACTAATGCTTAGAAAAACATCTTCACCTTCACAAAGAATATAGCCGTCGAAAAAGCAATCTGCAGGCTGTCCATATTCATTGTACTCCGTTACTTTTATTGTTGCTTCTGGTTGGGCAATGATATCAAGTATGGCAGATGGCGGAATATAGATACATCCAAGGTCATTGGTAATCGTAACATCGTAAACGCCAGCTTCAGATTTTATAATGCTTTCAGTGGTACTGCCATCAGACCATACCCATGAGGTGCCACCAGGAGGTGCGCTTAATGTACTACTACTGCCTTCGCATATTGGTGATCCGGGAATCATAGAGATGTCACCTGAAAGGTCGTTTTCACTTATGACGATTGGCATCGAAATACTATCAGAGCAACCATAGATGTTGAATACTGTTAGCTGCACGTCGTAAGTCCCTGCTCCAGAAAATGCATGGAATGTATTAGATAAGCGAGAGGTGTTGGATGGACCACTCGCGGGGTCTCCAAAATTCCACTCGAAAGAAGTGATATCTGGACTAAGGTCAATTTCAAATGGGAGTGCTGATGTAGCACAGCTTATATCGGGCATTTGATAGGAAGCAGTTGGAGGAGGTAATACTTCTATTGTTTTTGAGAAAAAAGAATAACAAATTCCCTGAATTTCAATACTAAGACTAACTAAGTAGGTACCTGGATTTTCATAAATATGAGTTGGATTTTGTTCAAATGATATGTTGTTAGGTGATGGGGAGTCTCCAAATTCCCAGAAATACTCAGAGATAACAGTGCCTGGTGTAAACGTGCTTAAATCTTCAAATTGAACTGGCTGTCCCGGACAATTGCTAATTACGTCAAAGTCAGCTTGAGCAGGAACTTCATATGGTTTGTGGATAATGCAAGTTCCACCAGTGGCCATAGTTACGCTCATTTCAATACCGTAAAAACCTGCAGAAGTGAAGGAGTGAGTCGTTAGATCTAGATTGGAATAATTATTAGCACCACTTGCTGGATCATCAAAATCCCATTGGACAGAGCCAGGAACATAATTAGTAGAAGTGTTTTCGAAAATACCTTGATCGCAGTTTGTAGTATTACTAAATACATTATCAACTCCCGAACAACCTGTACCCGGAGCTGGTGGGCCACCACCGCCAGGGCAATTTTCATAAAGAAATATAGTGTTGGATAAAGAACTGCATCCATTGATATCAATTATTTGTACATAGAAATTTCCGCCTTGAGTAGGAGTGTAGCTATCTGCAAAAATGCCTAATGGTACGTTGTTCCGAAACCATTCAAAGGTGTATCCTTCATCTGTATTGATGGCATATAGCGTAGGAATAGGAAGCCCCGCAGCAACACAGAAAAAGTCAAGACCGGGTGTTGTTATGTTGATAACTGGAGCTGGTAGTCCGTGAATACTAAACGTACTTTGGCCGATACAACCAGCATTGTTGGTAACTTCTAATTCATAGTATCCAGGACTTAGATTTGGATTGCTAGCATTGGAAACAACTGTCCCGTCTTCGTCTTTCCAGCTATAAGAGCTGAAGGGGGTTGTAGTGCTAACTAAACCAGTTTCGTTGCTACACAAACTATCTGGATAGATAACAACAGGGTCAGGATATCCAAAAACAGTAACAGATAAATCTTCACTTGCACCACAGGCATTCACGCTTAAAGTAGCAGCGCCTGCTACACTCCAAAGAACACTAATGGTGTCACTATCTTGGCCAGATAAAATAGTACCTGCATCACTAGGAGAGATGGTCCAGTTGTATGGTGCATTTCCAATAGTAGGAGCGGTGTATTGATAGTTGCCTTCAATGCAAACTTCGTCAGGTCCGTTTAAAGAGATGCTACTGATCGGACTGATGGTCATGGTAAATGGTGCTGATACACAGGCCAATCCTGCCGTGCTTATTTGAGTTACAGTCAATTCATATGGAGGAGTATTGCCCCATTGTACATTGATCATATCTCCAGCGTTTTCCGAAAGGATGCCACCATTGTTAATCTGCCAGCTAAAAGCAACATTTGCTTCATTAGAGTTGACACTATAGGTATAAAATTCACCGGGGCAAATTGAATTTTGACCATCAATTCCAATTACCTGTGGTGGTCCAGCAACGACAGAAACAATGATCGTATAGTCATCAGAACAGAAATCATCTGGGTTTTCTGCGACAGCAGTCAACGTATATTTACCAGCCCCCGTAGGCCAATCAATATTAGCAATTGGGGAAGCTCCTGGGGAAGTCCATATAACCGTTCCGTCTTGGTCTGCAACAGTCCAATTACAAGGAACCATTGCTTCACTTATTTCATTGAATGCCGCGTATTCTGAGCTACTGCTTTCGCAAACTTCGATTGGGCCAGCAAGATAAAAGTCAGGAGTAATATTCACGTCTTTTGTACTTTCGCCACCACATTCTAAAAAGCAGTTGTTGTATTCGACATGTACCCATTGAGGGTCAAGCACTACTGTTTCAACGTTCCATTTGATGTTCACGGTATTGGTGCCTTGCCCAGATTTTATTTCTCCGAAAGGAGAGGCAGACCAAACATATTCGGTGGCTGACCATTGTGGAACCATGTACGTTCCAATTTCTCCTGGACATACTTTGGTTGGCCCTTCAATGAAAACACCATCTGTTATGATGGGGACATAGATACTCGTGGGATTGGCGCAATAATCGCCATTGCAACTGGAGACTTGTAAAGAAACTTCACCTACTGGGCCTGATCCCCAGTCAACCGTTACGTAGTCGTCAGATAATCCACCACCAGCGCTGATTGTGCCATTGGGTCCAACAGTCCAAACGAAGTTATTGCAATCTGCAGTAGTAGTATACGTTTGAGTTGCGTTTTCGCAAACCGTTCCAACGCATTCTATTTCTGGGATTTCTGAATCGGAGACCAGTACTTTTATACTGGTGGTGTCGATGCAGAAACATTCGTTTCGAGCAATCAATAATACACTGTAAAGACCACTTTGCGTGTAGGCATGTGTTACGTCAACTGCAGAAGTAGAATAACCATCTCCAAGTTCCCAAACATAATTTTCAGCATTGTCACTTTCATTGTGAAAGGTTACGGATTCTCCTCGACATATTTCGATGAGTCCGTTTACGTCAACAGGTTCGGTTGAAAACTGGGCTTGTGGTTCTTCTATAATATCGATACAAAGTGAACCTAGACCTGTACAGCCTGCTGAACTTGTTAGGTTGTCATTGCAATAAAGCGTAACGCAATCAGAGTCTTCGCAGTCGTTTACATCAACAACCGTAACGCAATAAGTTCCGGGAAGTAAATCGGTTCTAGTTGCATCGGAAGAGCCATCTTCCCATTGGATGTCATAGGAAGTTGAGGCATTGGTTACCCCCACAGTGATGGTACCATCTGCGGTATTACAAGAACTTGGATTGTTATTGAAATAGGCGTATGCTGTCAAAAAGCAATTCTGATCGTAGGTAATAAAAACGGTTTCACTTGCAGTGCATCCGTTGTCGTCAGTTACTACGACTGTGCATGGACCGAAATCCAGATCGGTTGCCACATTAGCTGTTTCGCCATTACACCATAAAAAGCTATAGTTACCCGCCCCGCCCCATGCTTGTGCGCCAGCAGAGGCTGGGCCGCTGGGTTGTTCGATAGCGTAGGCGTTTATATAGATTGGGGATGGATCGCAAATAGTGTAGCAATTCGTCATTTCGCAATCGTTATTAGCGTCTGTCACGGTCACGCAATAGTTGCCTCCTCCAATGCCATTAATATCTTGTGTTGTACTTCCTGTGCTCCAGAGGTAGGAGAAAGTGCCTCCTAATACTTCTATGTTTATATATCCGTCGTTGCCACCAGGGCAAGAGGGATGCACGGCAAAACTTGAGTTGAAAATAATGGTATTGTTACAACTACCGACTGTTGGTTCAATGATTACTTCTCCGACTTCTGATAATCCAGTGGCATCCGTAGCGGTGACTTGATAGGTACCTGGATATAAACCTGTTGCGGGATTACCTACGTAATTATTTGACCATTCGTAAGATATGGGAGGTATGGCGAGTCCAACAGATGCTGATGCGACTCCTCCTCCTCCGATATCCGATGATTGTTGAATTTGTGTAACGTTGAGTCGTAAAGCGCAGCTTCCGCCTAAGCCTGGAGCTACAGTCGTTACATTGATTTCACCAGTGCCGGGGTTACCCCAATCTACCGTAACTAAGTTGTTGTCAACTTCATAACTTTCTGCGCCTAGCACTTCCCATTCTAAGTCTAATCCCTGAGCTCCGGGGACGATGTAAGAGATGGTGCTATTCGCACAAGTTTTATCACAGGCAGATGTGGTGCCATTGTCTGGGCAACTGGTGGGTGAAGTCGATACGATTTCTAAAGGATAATTGTCAATTACATTGATGATGAATTCTGTGATTGAAGAGTAGCCAAAATCATCATATATTTCTAGGATTAAGCTAGTGGTAAATGTTGGGCAGTATTCAATTGTTTCTGAAGTGGAGAGGAGTATTCCTGTGACGTCGTACCAGGCATATTGAGATATATATCCGCCACCGGCGTCGAGTCCAATATAGGTGCCACATTCTCCGCTGCATAGTTCGACAGGGCCTTCGATGACAGGATCGAGTTGTGGGCATGGGTCTACAAGTATGGTAAGACTAGAAGTTGTCGTAAATCCATTGCTGTCAGTAACTTCTAAATCTAGTACATAGGTTCCGAAACCCAGTCCATAATTGAAAGGGCAGAAGAGGAAGCTTGGATCAAAAGACGTAGGGTTTCCATCTAAATACCATAGATAGGTATAAGGTGCTGTTCCTCCAGATACGGTGGCGTCAATGTTTGCACAGTCAAAGATGCAAATAAAAGTAGGACCACTAAGGGTTACATCCGGTCCAGTTTGACCAAAACTACTAGTAGAAAATAAACAAATAGCAAATAGTATGGAAATAGAGTTCCAGGCCCTTTGGGAGTATTTCATAACTTATTTTTTAGTAAAAAGTAATGCTTTGTCGCTCGCAAGTATTGGAGCTGCAATCAGGGATGGATATCTTTGGAAAGAATACGCTCTAAATATATTGAATTCTATTGAGATTAGAAAGGTTTTTTCATGTAAAATCACCAGATAGTAAGGTTAAAATGCTGCTTTGCTAGAAGTTGGGTATAAATGTGTTTAAAATTAAGTGATACAAACTATATTTCACACCTGCCTGTCTAGTTTTTTAATAGACAGGCAGGATGTGATTTCTTTAAAAATTCAGATTTTTTTAAGAGAATTTTATGTAATGAAGTTGTTTTAAAATAGAATGATGATTTTCTTGTAAATCATTGATCCTCATTACTTCACTTAAATATTTTCACCGTAGCTATGGCTACGAAAAAATATTTAAGCTTTGTACTGAGAACCAAGCTGCTACAAGAAATTTC
>CALGLS010000052.1 GCA_937959375.1 uncultured Saprospiraceae bacterium | reverse complement strand
GGGTTGTCGTTTTCGCTAGAGCGAATAATGTATAAGCTTGCGCCAGTAATTTCAGCATCATCTGGTATGGAACTGGTATTGAAAGAAAGAATACCACGGTAATCATTATTTAGTGAAAACGGCCAACCAGTATCGTTGTCGCCAATGCGAATGCCATTAGTAGTCGCGGTCTCCTCTAAAATATCGGTGTAACCATCTTCCGCACCAACTGACCAAAACGTTTCATCAGGAATACCTCTGAATTTTTCAAAGAAAATATTGTCGAATTGGTTTTTGATTTTAAATTCATAACCTTCTTCATCTAAATGAATTGGGTCAGCAGAAAAAGGACCAAGAAAGTTACAAAGATAAATGCTCCTAAAGTTTTCTCGATCTGATGGTATAGCAATGTCCCCTCCATGTGCCCATGGGCTTACTCCTTGAGGATGCGGTGTAGATTCAGGAGGGAAATCAGGATAGGTGTCATCATCAAAACCATAATAGTAATGCATTAGTCCCATTCCATTGTCATAAAATATTTTTGAATTTGCATCAGCAATGTCTTTGCGAATTCCTTCCACTAAGTCCATCATGGCGTTGATCTCCGCATCAGTAATTAACTCCTCCGGATCAATTTCATCATTTCCATTATCATCACGACTAAGGTCTTCCCGCTTCGGGCATGCGTACTGATCGCAGAGCAATCCGTTAGCAACATTGAAGTTTGGAAAATCATATGAGCTGATTACAAAATTAATGTTAGGTCGTGCTCTTGCCCAGACTTCATCCATGATGTAAACCATATCAGCTGTGATTTGATCAAAGAGTGCTTGCTCCGATCCGGGTTCGTCTAGGTCCATGTTTTTATACCATCCACCACCAGATCTTGCCGCAAGAATATCATTACCACCGATACTCAAAACGATGTAATCAATATCAGGATTTCCATTACAGGCATCAATCAAATTTTGTAAATAATCGTACTCAGCTTCGTTGGCCCATTCTTTCGCTAGACTTCCAGATACCGCATAAACATTGGGACCTGGATTGCCAGAGCAACCAATTGAAATTTCGTAAGTATCACTAATTGAAGTTTTATCTCCGTGACCATACATACTCAATGTTTTGTTGTAGGTGCCGTCGTCAGCCATGTATTGTGCCCAACTATCACCAGCTATGGCAATGCGATTATTGTTGGTACAGGTTCCAGGTAATTGAGCGATTAAGAAAGAGGGTAGTGCAATAAATAGCACTAAAAGTAGCTTGGGTGTAAAATATCGTTTCATGTTTTGTGTTTTGTGAATACTTGAGGGAATGAAAAGATACGGAAAAAATGACTTTATTTATAAAATCAATATGTGTTTTTTATCACGCCAGAAATGACTTGTATGCATTTTAACTTTAGTAAATTAGTTGTAATTTATTGATATTGAGGTTTATACGCTTGTGAAGTGCTGTGTATATTTCCTGTAAAGTGGATGCCTATATTGAAGTTATCAATGCTTGTTTTTTGGTCTGTGGTAAGTCGATTACTTTTAGCGTAGACTAAGGGACGAGGATGAATTTTGAAAAGGTAGCCACCATAAATCCCAAAAGACCAAAAACCAGTGTTATTTGGATCGCGGTTTTTTGGTTTTAATTTAAAAGACAAGTTGCCACCAAGGTAACCGACAAATTGGTTGAAGCGAATGTCGAGGTCACGTCGCTGCGTTAAAAATTGATTGAGAGATATTTTGGCTTCTTTGTCGTGATTGGTCAGTCGGTACTTGTACTTTTTTATTCCAATAGTTGGCATAAAGCTCCATCTCTTAGAGTCCAGTAACTTATATCCAATTTGAGCACCCACGAATGATTTGTTTACTACTCTAACAATCGTATCGTTTTGATTATTGGTGATTGCAGAAAAGCCAAGGTTGTACCCATGATAAAACCGTTTATTCGTAAATCCTAATTCTACTCCAAAAGTTAAATCATGCTTATTTAATCGATCAATATTTTCTTCGACTAAAAGATTCTGAAAAACATTAAAATCGGTAGACATCCAATCGATGGAAAAACCTAAATGCCATTGTTTTGAACCTGCCTTTCGCTTTCTTGGAGGCCTGGAGTTAAATCTATTTTGATTTATTTGTTTGTTTAAAACGACTTGTAAAGTAGAATCCATAGACGTTGTTAGATTGACTACTTTAGGTTGATGCTTATGGTGGTTAAAATTTATTTTATTACTGTATTGAGGTTGAATAGTAATATGAAACGAACCATCACTAGAGGAGGTATGATATGTTTTAGATCCGACCTGGCTGATGCTTACAAATGGAATGGGTTGACCAAATTCATTTACTACAACGCCAAGGATCGTTTGCTGCGCAAAGGAATGGTACACACTGAGTATAAAAAATAAGAGAAGTAGTTTTTTCATTTCTTTAGAGAATTGCTTTTAAGTGGTGCGCCATATGATCGACATAGTCTGTCATTAAAAAGTGGAGACTTATACGTTCTTCATCTTCCATTACTATTTCATAAGCTAGTGTTTGCTCTGTTTGTATAGCCATCATATGTTCAATTCGTTTGTTTAGGCTTAGCCAAACATTTAACAAGTCTTGAAGATCTGCATCTTGGTAATTATTTGCTATAACTAATTCGTTTTGCAGGTATCTACGATAAACGTAAGGTTGTTCCATCACCTGTATTTCTGTAAAGCGTTGCAAATTATAAATGGCAGAATCAATGAGATGACCTAGTATTTCTTTTTTAGACCATTTACCTGCTGCTCTTCGAAAAAGTAATTCTTCAGTTGGGCATTGCAACAAGTAAGCGTTTGCTTCTTTTGTTTGTAGCTGTAATTTTTTGATTGTATTTTTCATTGTTATTTCTTTATTTTCTAAGAGATTTGTTTGCTAATGATTCTTTGTTAAATTTAGTGTATTTGTTTTATTTTCCATCCAAATTTCAAATAAAGCTCCAAGTATTCCGCCAACTGCATAGCTAACCAAATCGCTCCATAAAAATCCAAAACCAAAGATCAATCCACCAAGTCGATAACTTCGAATTTCATTAAACCAAGGTGCCTGACAAAGTTGACTTAACTCAATGGCGTAGCAGACCAAGATACTAGTGAGAGCGACTTTTAGGGTACTCATTTTTGGAAACAAAAAACCAAAAATAAAAAAGAACATCACTGTGTATAAGGTGTCACCAAGATACGGGAGAATGAAATCTGGAATGTAGCTGCTTCGTGAAAACAAACCTACAGCAATCGTAAGAATGGTTAGTAGGAAATATTTCGTTCGACTGCGTTCCATGTTATGAATCATTTTTGAAGTTCTTTTACTGCCCGCTCGCATTTTTTCATTAATGTTTTTTCTTGCTGGTACAATTCGTTAAACTCCGAAACGAGTACAATGACACTCTCTTTTAATAATTCCTTTCGTTGAATTTCACGTGTTGAAAGTATATCAATAATGCGATCAGTAGTCGTTTCAACTGTTTCAATTTGAGCATAAACTTCAAATAAAGTTTTCGATTTGTTAAACGAAATACGAGAGCTTATTCCGTTTTGTTTTGCAACATCCCAGGCAATCCATTTAAGGGTTTGTTGACTGACACCATCTGGGGCAGCTTTAAATAAATGAAAATAATCGTAGGGGAAAAAGTAGCTTTCTAACGAATCTTTTTCAAAAATATATCCAATCGTATCGTATACTGATTTGTGGTATTTCATCAACGATTCTGCAATATCTTTATTTTCTTCAAGCTCAAGTTTAATGCTTTGTAACATGTCCTCAGTTACTTTCCTTTCCTTATTGGAGTCGCTCCATTTGTTGATAAACAAAGCAAATAAAACACTGAAAATAATCATCAGTGAATCGATAGCTATTTTTTTAAATCTTGTTCCTTCGGCGCTTGTTGTCATGTTTTTTCTTTGAAGTTTTTAAACAACAGTTTTAGTTAGCGTTTACCTTAATTAATCGTATTTGACTTTTTTGTGGACTCAAACTTCAATCACAATCAAACCACTTTCCAAATGTTCTAGCTCTTCAATTGCTTCACCATTTTTCGACCAAGCACCAGTACGACCACCACTAATATAACCACCAGATTCGCCACCATAGTTCGACATGAAAGTGGTCATCCCATATTCTTTTGCGTAAGTTCTTAACAGGTCAACTTCATAGTCAATATTTTTTTGACCAATCAAGACAGAGGCAAGATATAAGTTACAACCATCTCTTGCAGCGTCTTTTGGATGTTGAGGGTTGGTTATGTCGGCGCAAATTGCAAAGTTGATTTTTTGTCCCATGTGTTCAATCTGATCCATGGAAGATCGACTACTAAAGAACAGTTCTTCATCTTCATGCAAATAGCGTTTGATGTAGAGTCGGGTAGTACCATTCGGAATAAATATAATACTTCCAATAAATGGTTTTTGGCCTTCTCCTGATCGAATTGGCGCCCCAGCCACAATCACAAGATTTTCTGATCGTGCAATATCTTTAAAAGCTTCAAAGCGACGATCATCTAGTTCCATTGCTAAGTCAGCTGCCAACTCAGGTTCATAACCGGTTATCGATAACTCAGGAAACAAAATCAAGTCTGCTTTTCGCTCCACTGCATTTTTGATATGCATCAAGTGATGTGCAATGTTTTTTTCAACATCTCCTTTCACTGCGATATTTTGTGCTAGGGCTATTTTCATTTTTCTTTGTTAATTAAGATCTGGATAGTAAGGTTTGAAGGATATAAGGATTGAAGGACCATTTAACGCAAATTTAAGGATAGGCTTCGCGTAATACGCGTCCTTCAAACCTTCAAACCTT
>CALGLS010000051.1 GCA_937959375.1 uncultured Saprospiraceae bacterium | reverse complement strand
AATTCCCTCTAGTTTATAAACGCCGCCTCCATATCAACCGTCATCGTATCCTTACTCATCAAGCGATCATGCAAACCTCTAGTTTTAGGTAGTTCATAGTTTAGGAAGTATTGCATCGCATAAACTTTACCTTTATAAAATTCAAAGTCGTGATGCTTGTCTTCTTGGTTGACGACCTTTTGAGCCACCACCGCTTGTTTCAATAATTGCCAAGAAATGGTAACAAGACTAAAGTATTCCAAATACAAAGTTGCATCCGATAAGAATACTTCTGCTTTTTCATTCATAGCATTTTGCATCTGATGCATTGTGCATTGGTGTAAAGATTTAACGCCTTCAATCATTTTATTTGCATAAGCTTGTAAACCTTCGACTTGTTGAGCAGCATCAATGGTGCTGTGAATTTCTTCCATCAAGAGTCGCATAGATTTGCCATTGTGTGCAGTTACTTTTCGACCCAATAAATCCATGCCTTGGATTCCTGTAGTACCTTCATAAATAGCGTTTACACGAATGTCGCGATAATATTGTTCCACAGGGAAATCGTCACAGTAACCTGCACCACCCATGGTTTGCATACTAGCACTTACTGCCTGTGTGCCATATTCTGATGGGAATGTTTTTGCAATGGGGGTTAGTAATTCCAAAAGTTGTCCCGCTTTTTCTTTTTCATCGCCCGTTGCTTCTCGTTCAATGTCTGCCCACAAACTCAATTGCATGAGCAGAGAAAGACTTCCTTCTGTTACTGATTTCTGAAACAATAACATTCGTTTTACATCTGCGTGTTCGATGATTGGGATTTGTGCTAGATTGACATCTTTATTAGATGGTGGTCGACCTTGAGAGCGTTCGTTAGCATATTGCAATGCAGCATAGTAGGCGGCAGTCGCAGTACCTGTGGCCATAAGCCCCGTACCGATACGTGCTTCGTTCATCATTTGGAACATGTAGGGTAGACCTCGATTTGGTTCACCGACCAAGTAGCCATGACAATCGTCTTGTTCGCCATACATAAGGGTAGCAGCGACGTAGCCTTTCTGACCCATTTTACCAAAAATTCCCGCAGTGTTGACATCATTTGAAACCAGCTCTCCATTTTCAATTCGCTTCTTAGGAACAACAAAAAGGGAAATGGTTCTTGTACCAAGTGCTTCCCCTTCTATTCTTGCTAAAAGCAAATGCACTACATTATCAACAGCATTGTGGTCACCACCGGAAATATAAATCTTTTGACCTTTTATTTTGTAATGTCCTTCTGCGGTAGGAGTAGCAGAGGTGGTTAGGTCAGAAAGGCTACTACCAGCTTGTGGTTCAGTCATAGCCATGGTTCCTTGCCATTCACCAGCGTACATTTTTGGAACAAATGTTTTTTGTAATTCTTCTGATCCAAAAGTTCGAATCAAGTTGGCTGCACCTTGTGTCAAAAACGCATATGGAGCAGCATTGGCATTGGCAGCATAGAAAGTGTATAAACCTGCGTTGAGTAAACTCAAAGGCATTTGTTGTCCTTCATATTCATAATCGTCTGCAGCAGCAATCCAACCACCAGCAGAGAGTGAACGCATGATGGTTTTTATTTGCGGATGCACAAATACGGTACCTTTGTCGTAGTACGCTTTTTTGCGATCCATTTCTTCATAGATTGGGAAAAGCAAGCGATCTCCGATTTGACGTGCAGCATCTAAAGCCATTAGGATAGCCTCATCATCGTATTCTTTATATCGTTCAAAACGATTGAGTTCTGAAAGTTTGAATAGTTCGTGTGTCAGGAATTTTAGGTTTCTAAAACTGTAATAATTGTCTGCCATTATTATTTTTTTGTTTGAATTTTAAATTGGGTTGTTATATAGCAAAGAGGAGTAAGGAGGATGACTTGAACAACCTTTTGTTTCAGGACTCAACTATTACATCAAATCCATACTCATGGATCACCACTGCTGTTGCACTTTAATTGAAATTTATGAATCTGCTTTTTTAAATTTAAGAGAAATGGAATTAATGCAATAACGCTGTCCTGTTGGAGGTGGACCATCATTGAAAACATGACCAAGGTGAGATCCACAATTACTGCAAAGTAACTCAACACGTCTCATGCCCAGCGTGTTGTCTGATTTCTTTTCAATATTAGCGCTTTCTAGTTCTGTCCAGAAGCTAGGCCAGCCGCAACCAGAATGGTATTTTTGCTCAGAAGCAAACAATTCAAAATCGCAGCCTCCGCAGTGGTAAGTACCCTCATCTTCGGTATTTGTATATTCTCCAACAAAAGGACGTTCAGTTCCTGCTTGGCGCAAAACGCGATAAGCTTCGGGACTCAATTCCTTTCTCCATTCTTCATCTGTTTTGGTGACTTTATATGCCATGATTAAAATTTTTGTTTAAACAACTTCAATTAAACGTATAGAATTAAACTTACTCAGCCCAAATAATCTGGTAAACTATAGGTTTGTTTGGAAACCAGCCTAATGTATCAAAAACTAATCATTAGGCTAAATTATCAGGCTATTTTTTTTAATTTTGTGGCCCTTTAGGCTTAGAATTTAAACGCTAATCTAGCCTTAAAGTTTACATACTCAATATTAGGAATATACAAACGATAAAAATATGCAAAATATAACAGTAATTGGAGCAGGAACAATGGGCAACGGAATCGCTCACGTATTCGCCATGAAAGGATTTGATGTAACCTTAGTTGACATTGCACAAGAGGCTTTGGATAGAGGTATGGCAACGATCAATAAGAACTTGGACCGTATGCTTGCCAAGGAGCGAATCACAGAAGCGGATAAGACTGCGACTTTAGCGCGAATTAAAACGCACACGAACTTAAACGAAGCAGTTGCTGATGCTGATTTGGTTGTTGAAGCTGCTACAGAAAACATTGATTTGAAGCTTAAGATTTTCAAGCAAATAGATGAAGCAGCTCCGGCTAAGGCAATTTTAGCATCCAACACTTCTTCCATTTCAATTACTAAAATTGCATCGGTAACTTCCCGTCCAGAAAAAGTAATTGGGATGCACTTTATGAACCCAGTGCCTGTTATGAAATTGGTTGAGGTAATCAATGGTTACGCAACAACAACGGAAGTGACAAATCAGATCATGGAATTGAGCCGTAAGCTAGGCAAGGTACCAACTGAAGCAAACGATTACCCTGGATTCGTTGCCAACCGTATTTTGATTCCGATGATCAACGAAGCAATTTATACTTTGCATGAAGGTGTGGCAGGTGTTGAAGAAATTGATACCGTTATGAAATTAGGAATGGCACATCCGATGGGACCTCTTCAGTTAGCTGATTTTATTGGCCTTGATGTTTGTCTTGC
>CALGLS010000050.1 GCA_937959375.1 uncultured Saprospiraceae bacterium | reverse complement strand
AGTATCCTGCCAACCCCATGCCTGCCAACCCGTTAGGTTTTCATTATTCCCACACCACATGACTACTGAAGGATGATTATGTAAACGCTGAACATTAGCTTTCGCTTCTAATGCAATGTTTTCCAAATGCTCTTTTTGTGTCGGTACCATAGCACAGGCAAACATAAAATCTTGCCAAATCATAATCCCTTTTTCATCACATAAGGCATAGAAAGCATCGTCTTCATAAATCGCACCACCCCAAACTCGGAGCATGTTCATATTGGCATCTAGGGCGTTTTGAATAACACGATCATATTTTTCACGCGCCCGATTATTAAAGAAATCAGCAGGGATATAATTCGCTCCTTTCATAAAAAGTGGGACACCATTGATCTCCAAATAAAAAGAGGCAGGTGTTACATCTTCTGGAATTTCGGCAACAGCCAAAGTATCTAGCTTTTGAATTAACTTCACGGTTCTTAAACCAAACTTCGTTGAATAACTATCAACACGTTTGCCATCCAACATTAATTCAATTTTTACATCGTACAAAGGTTGTTGTCCCATTCCGTTTGGCCACCAGATTCTTGGATTATCGATTTTTACCCGATAAGCAATCTTGTTTTTTCCCTCAAGAATTAGATTCGCATTCATCTGTGCATCTCCAAAACTGACTACTGCTGATAGGTTTTCATTTGTCAAATTTTCAGCATTAATCACTACCACACATTCCGCTTCCTCTTCAGTCAAATCTTTTACATCAATTTTTACATGTTCAATTTTCGCCTCATTCCAAGCTTTAAATTTCATAGGTCGCCAGATTCCTGAACTTACTAAACGAGGCCCCCAATCCCAGCCAAAATGATACTGAGCCTTTCGGCTAAATACCGAGTTCTGTTTTCCTATAGGTTCTGATTCATTGCCATTCGGAATCAAATAACTAAGTGCTTCCAGTTTCTCTTGTCCTTTTCGAACTGGAGAATAAAATCGAACGCTCAACTCATTATCCTTTCTTTTCAAAAGATGTTTAATCGCTGCGGACCAAGGTCGGTGCATGTTATCCGCGCTGATGATCAAACTATCATTTAAAAACACATCTGCATAAGTGTCTAGTCCTTCAAAGATCAAGTCGATGTGATCGTTGCTCATCAAATCAGAAGAAAGTGTAAACGTAGTTTTGTATTCCCAATCTTTGGTTTCAAATGATTTTACTTTCAGTTCATTCGTTCCTAAAAAAGGATCAGGCATCAAACCATGTTTCATTAGATCAGTATGCACTACTCCAGGGACAGTTCCACTCATCCATTCATTCGTACCGCTTTCGCGAAATTTCCAAAGCTCAATTTTTGTCTCATTCTGACAACTAAAAAAACTCATTAGGATCAAACCAATAAGAAAATATTTTTGGTGCTTCAACACGATGTAAATTTTGAAATTGAAAATAGAGATCCAAATATAGTATTTAACTGGGACTAGACTTAGACTTGACTTAACACAAACGCACAATCGATCATCCTCAACAGCTATTCGTATGTTGAGCTACAAGCCAAATCACTGAGTTTGAGGTTATTTATCTCTAAACGGATCAAGGTTCGACCTAATAAACTCAAAATAAAATTCCGAAAAACCTGCAATTCAAGCTCAAAATCAAAATATATCCAAAGTATTACTCTATCTTTGTATCTTTTACAAGAATGATTTGTTTAATGTGATTAGAAGCCTTGAATGAATCAGACAGAATCATTCAAAGTAGATGCCTAGTTAATTGCGGTTTTTAGAGCTGTGTGCATCTGATTAAATAAACATAATAATTAAACAAATCAATGACTTTCAAAGAGTTACACGTAATAGAGCCTATATTAAAGTCTCTAGAGGAGCAAGGATATACCAACCCGACACCGATCCAAGAACAATCAATTCCAATTTTATTAAGAGGTAAGGATTTATTAGGCTGTGCCCAAACGGGTACCGGTAAAACCTGTGCTTTTGCAGTTCCAATCATACAAAACATGGTGCTCGAGCAAAGGCGACTAGGAAATGAGAAAGGACAACGTAAAATAAAAGCGCTAATCGTAACACCAACTCGTGAGCTAGCCATCCAAATTGGTGAAAACTTTAAAAATTACGGAAAATATACTGGTCTACGAGGTACCGTTATTTTTGGTGGTGTTAAACAATTCCGTCAAACGGAAGCTTTGCGTAGAGGTATTGATATATTAGTTGCCACACCAGGTCGTTTACTTGACCTTATTGATCAAGGTTTTATCTCTCTTGATCACATTAAATACTTTACCCTTGACGAAGCCGATCACATGTTAGACATGGGATTTGTAAAACCAATAAAGAAGATCATTTCGATGCTTCCTAAGGATCGTCAATCACTGTTTTTCTCTGCTACCATGCCACCTAGCATTGTAAGCCTTTCTAAGCAGATCTTAGGAGAATATGAGCGCGTGACCATCAAGCCAGAGCAGGCAACTGCCGAGCGAGTTGATCAAGCTATTTATTATGTTGCGAAAAGCAATAAAACAAAACTTCTTATTCACTTACTACAAACCAAGGAGGCTGACTCTACCCTAGTTTTCTCTAGAACAAAACATGGTGCAAATAAAATTGTAAAATTACTTGATCGAGCGGGTTTGAAAGCTGAAGCAATACATGGTAATAAATCTCAAGTTCAACGTCAACGTGCACTTGGAAACTTTAAGGCAGGAACAACTGAAGTTTTAGTTGCAACTGATATCGCTGCTCGTGGTATTGATGTTTCTGAATTGTCTTTAGTGATCAACTATGATTTACCAAACGTTCCTGAGACCTATGTACACCGTATCGGTCGTACAGGTCGTGCAAGAGCAAGTGGAGTTGCCATCTCTTTTTGTAATGGTGAAGAACGCGCTTACTTACGAGACATTCAAAAACTGATTGATCAAAAGATTCCAATCATTGAGGAACATCCTTTCCCAGACGATGGTAAGATTGAGCCAAAAGAAGAAAGACAACAACGTGGTGGCGGCGGCGGTCGACGACATAATAACAACAGAAATTCTTCACAAAGTCGTTATGCTAAACCATCCTCAAATGGCGGTGGCAGCAGACGACGAAATTCTGACAAACGGAGATAA
>CALGLS010000049.1 GCA_937959375.1 uncultured Saprospiraceae bacterium | reverse complement strand
TTTGAAATAGAACTCCCCTACACCATTCCTACCGATGGCAAACAATACACTGTACAAATGCAGTCACACGAACTACCTGCTTACTTCGAGTATTACTGTGCTCCGAAGCTAGATAAGGATGCCTTCTTGACTGCACAGGTTACGGAATGGGACGAACTCAACTTACTCAGCGGCGAAGCTAATTTGTTTTTTGAGGGAACTTACCTGGGTAAATCTTTACTCGACACAGAAACGGTGGAAGATACACTCAACCTATCACTCGGTAGAGATCGCGACATCGTCATTACTCGAAAGAAGCAAAAAGAGTTTTCGAAAAAACAGTTTATCGGTAATAAACGAACCGACACACGTGCCTGGGACATTGAGATCCGCAACAAGAAAAAACAAGCAATCAACATTGTAATTGAAGATCAATATCCGATTTCTACAGACGAAAAAATTGAAATAAAAATGGAGTCAGACAAACAAGCCATGAACAACAAGGAGAAAGGATTACTTACTTGGAAATTCAAATTGGAACCGGGAGGTACCAACAAATTAGGCTTTAAGTATTCTGTAAAATATCCTAAGAAAAAGAGGGTTGATTTAGAATAAAATATAGGGTGGTAGTTTTAGTAACAATTTTCTTTGAAAATGTAAAGTCATTGTTACTAAAACTACTACTTATTAAACTTTACTCCCACTCTAACTGTAACTCTAATTCAAAAGCCAACTGTCTCTCCAAGTCACTTCCGCTCCGTAATCTTAGCTGTCACACAGGTTTTGAATTTCTCAATAACGTCGTAGCGATAATAATGTCTCATTGAATCGATCTCCGCTTTTGTGCAAAACAGCGCGACCTGTCCGACTTGAAAATTTTGAACTGAATCTAAGGTGATGTTATAACCTTTCTTGTTGTAACAACGCATTGAAAAAACCTGACTGCCATTATACTTCCCATCTATCATAACCAAATCCTTTTGTTTGTTTTGCATCTTCTTTAAAAATAGACCATGAAAATTTAATGGAAAAGTCGTACGCTCATGCGTTACCTTATTAATCATACTTTTATATGGGATAAAAAAAAGAGCCAATGCAAAAACACTGGTATACAGCCCCTTTGTTACCGAGCTGTTTAATGGCAAGAAGTTCTGTATAAATTTATAAATCCGATCAATAGCGGAACCTACAAATAAAGCCCACAGAGGAAACATCAAAGCAGTATACCAAAACAATTTTGTTTGTGCCATTGAAATGATGAAAAGGTAAATTCCTGTTGTTAAGACAATCATGAGCAGCAAACGATTCATCTCTTTTGAATTACGAATCATACAGATCAAGGCAACAGGAATCAACAACAACCAAGGCCAAAAATGTTTTTTATAAATGAACTTAAGATAAAAATATGCAGGACCACTATGCCCTTCTATGGAGTCAGTCATACGACGTCCTAACTCATGATGCACCACCGCTTCTAGGTAACCTGGATTCAAAAATTCCCTAGTCAAGTAAAAGCCTAAAACGGGTATCAATACGATAGCGATGGTATAATAAAAACTGCGACTTCGCAGCACTGCTCCAAACTTTTTCACTGCCAGTGTATACAACAATAAGCCCGGTAAAAACAGAAAGGCGGCAATACCTTTGGTCAGTGCTCCCAATGCCAAGGCTACACCAAATGCGTACATGTATTTTCGCTTACCTGTTTCCAGAAAGAGATAATACATCATACAGTAAATCGTAATAAAAAAGGTGAGTAATGTATCTGGATCAGCTGTACGAGTCACATGCTCTCCGACATAACCATTTGTGGTTAACAAAACTAAAGCTGAGAAAAAACCTAAAGTCATCGACCCCATCTTTTTATACCCAAACCAAAAAACTAAAATCGCTGTAAACAATGCTGCAAAAGCTGTTGGTATACGCACCGCTAATTCATTGTATCCTAAAAATTTTAAACAAACAACCTGCAACCAAACGATCATTGGAGGCTTCGTATACCATAGATCTGGCTCACCTCTATATTGCATGACAAACATGTTACCATTCTCCAACATCTCTATCGCATTATTAGCAGGGCGAGCTTCATCAAAGGCGCTGATTGGCAGTCCGTCTAAGTGCAGAAATATTGGAAAATAGCAGAGTCCAAGAAATAATAAAAAGAGTAAAATTGATTTTCTCATTTGCAGGTATTCGTAGAGTTCGCCCTAAAACTAAGCTTATTCTTTGATAAAAATAAAATTTCCAATTTTTTTAAAATCGACTAAGGGTGAATCTTAAGTCCTGTGTATTAAAAGTGTATTTGAATACAAAAAAGTAAAAAAATAACTCATTTAAAATTTAAAATTCTAAACCAATAAAAAAGATATTATGAAGAACCTAAGTTATGTTTTAGTAATGATTTTTGCCTTAGCATCTTTACAATCTTGCGTAAAAGAAAAAGACCCAGTAATTGACAATGGTGTTCAACCTGAGTTACCTCCTATTGAGTCATTTGTCATGCCTTTCAATGGTTTTGAAGATGCAGATACAACTGGCCTAACTCCTGGCAATGATGAAGGAGCTACTGTACGAACGACTACTTTCGACAACTGGTTTTACAGCGTAACAAATGTCATAGTTTGGAATACAATTATCGCTGTAAACACAGCTATACCTGTAGCCTCTTTTCGCGAGGCATTCAATCACAACCCTACGCCTCAGGGAAGTGGTGTATGGCTCTGGGCTTACAGTGTAACGGGTGATGACGGAGCTACATATGAAGCCAAACTTTACGGAGAAGTTCTAGCCATTGGTGAAGTACAGTGGGATATGTATATTTCAAAAGTAGGTGGATTTACTGACGTGAATTGGTACTCTGGAATTACCTCTAACAACGGAGAGACTGCCAACTGGACACTCAACCATAAGCCCAACAATCCAGAAGCATTTCTTCAGATTGATTACACCAACAATACTGGAAACGGTGCAGCGATTCGATACACCAACATCATTCCGTCCAACCCTGGAATGGGTAGCTATATCGAATTCCGTCGAACTAACGATCCTGCTGTAAATTTCAACAGAGCCTATGATATATTCAAAGTTGAGAACAACAACCTATTGGAAATCAACTGGCACGAAACAAATAAAAATGGTCGTGTAAAAGATGAGGTACGTTTTGGTGACCAAGAATGGCACTGCTGGGATGTTGATGCAATGGATGTTGATTGCTAAGCAAAAATAAAACACATTTTTAGAATAGAAGTCCTCCTATTATTTCAACATCTTGATAAACTACACTAAGGACCTGTTTCAGTAATTTCTGGAACAGGTCTTTTTTATTTATTGAAATGATTGTTTATTCTTTTGCAAAACGAATACCTAAGAAAAATTATAAGCTAGACATGAGCAAAAAACGTTGAAAATTCCTTATCCTTGTAATGCTTTTGTTGATTCAATATTCTCATTGCAATCTACATAAGCAGCAATACCTAAAACACTTTCCTCTTTTTTCCTGAAGCCGTATACTCCAATTCGATTTACTCGAGTGGAATCGTTTTTTTAATCAAAACAAAATACCTGTAATTATGAGAATGCTTACTATCCTTTTCATCTTCCTACTTTTTTCAACGAGCACCATACAAGCACAAAACGCTGATCAAACTTATGTTCTAAATCTCAAATGGCTTCCGACTGAATACGGCAATAAATTAGGTATCCATGTTCCCTCCTCGCTTAAAACACAATTCCCAGATTGGCAACAGGTTAACGACAATGGAGAATATACGATAGAGCTTAGTTTCCTTTCTGAATTAGACCCAAAACAATACACGCGTAAAAGAGAATCTGGGCCAGTTTATTACTTTCAAGTAAAATACAACACCCCCAGCTATCTAGCTGAAGTTAAAAATAAAAGTGGTGAAACTATTTTCAAAGAAACTTACGGTGGCGAAAAACTAGTCGCAGAATATGGCAAAGCGGAAAAACAAAGTGACCCTGATGAACTAGCAACTGAGTGGAGAAAAAACCGCGATGTATTTTACAAAAATGAAGAAAGTAAATTTAACAACGTTGACTCCTTTCTTCTTGAACTGGCAACGCTCTTTAGCGATGGCGGAGAACCTCTTGCAGTTGAAACAGTTGAAGCAGTTGAAACAGTTGAAGCAGTTGAAGCAGTTGAAGCAGTTGAAGCAGTTGAAGCAGTTGAAGCAGTTGAAGAAACTAAGATAGTCGAAGAGGTTGCGGAAGCAAACATTCCTTCTACCATTGAAGACACTATTATTGAATCGGATGAAATAGAAGAAACCATTTCTACCGAAACTCCGAATAATGAATCAAACCAAGCAACAGAAAAAGTAGTTGCCTCCATTTCAACTCCAGAGCCAGTTGAACCTGCAGAACCTGAAATCGTAGAAACACCAGAAGAAAAAGCAAGACGAATCAGAGAAGTCAATCGCCAATGGGAAGCGGAAGAAGAAGCTGCCATTAAAAGAAAAAAGGAAAAGGATGGTCGTCCTCGTCACTTCCGACTTGGATTGCGTTTGTTAGTTCCCAACATTGCAGGTATCCATGGTGAGGTTGTAACGCCACTAGCTCACAACCGACTTAGTTTGGTTGGAGACTTTTCTTCTATTTCTTTTGGAAAATATGTAGAGCGTTTTCTAGACGATGGTGAGTCATTTGGAGATGAAATTGATGGGCGATACCAATACTATTCTTTAGGAGCCAATTATTATTTCCGAAAACAATATGCCCGAGGCTGGTACATCGGTTCTAGCTATATGAAAGGTCAAGCCAAAACAACATCTAAAGAAGGTAGTACTTCTGGTTCCGCAACGATAAATTACGAAGCTGTATCTGCTAGACTTGGTGTCAACACAGGTCGCAAGGCATTTATGTTTGGCTTTGAAATTGGAGCAGGAATCCCGATCAAAAATGTTGAAGGCGAGTTATACATTGTAGATGATGGCGTAGTAGAACTAGAAGAGTTTGACCGAAAGGTGCCTGTAATCCCTGTAATGAATATTACTTTTGGTTTGGCGTTTTAACTCTTGGCTTCGGCTATCGAGTAAAACTAAATAATGGACTAAGATGAGAAAAGGTTATATGTATATCCTAAAATGCGCAGATGGTAGCTACTACACAGGTAGCACTAAATACCTATGGCAACGACTAACTCAACATCAGGAAGGAGAGGGAGCAAATTACACAAAAAAAAAGATTGCCTGTAAAAATGGTTTATTTCGAATCCTTTGATTCTGTCGCTGAAGCTTTCAAAAGGGAGAAGCAAGTTCAAGGTTGGAGTAGAGCTAAAAAAGAAGCTATGATTAATTCCAAATGGCATTTATTACATGGCTTAGCTGAATGTAAAAATGAAACACATTTTGAGAATTATTTAAAACAGATCGATGGCAACATTTAACCTCGACTCAACACAGTTGCTGCACCTTTTCTAATAAAAAAAGGTGTATAGTTGGGAGCGCAATAACGCAAACCAACTATACACCCCTCAAGTACAAAAACATAAGCGGCGTCGGCTGAGCGAAGCCGAAGCCAAAGCCCTAATAAGCCCGCTGATCCGACTTCTTCATATAGTTAATAAACGCACGGTTCACCACACGGTTACCACCAGGAGTTGGATACTTACCTGAGAAGTACCAGTCACCCGTATCATTCGGACAAGCTTGGTGCAAACCTTCGATCGTTTGATAAATCACTTCAACCTCTGGTTTGATTCCTTTTGGTGTTACAATTTCAGCAATCTTATTTGAAATCTCCTCGTAGGTGAATGTATTATAAAGTGGGATCAATTGGTTTTTCATTTTTGAAACGGGCAATTCTTCTTGTGCCTTACAACGCTCAAAAGTTTCATCCAGTAAATGATCTAGATTGTTTTCTTCTAGCAATGCAACTAGTGCGCGGAACGCAACAAACTCTCCCATTCGAGACATGTCGATACCGTAACAATCTGGGTAACGAATTTGTGGTGCAGAAGAAACAACAATTATTTTCTTTGGTTTTAAACGAGAAACGATTTGTAAAATACTTGTACGCAACGTTGTACCCCGTACAATCGAATCATCCATCAACACCAGTGTATCTTTTTCATTCTTTACAATTCCGTAAGTCACATCATAAATATGTGAAACCAAATCACCTCGAGATTCTCCGGCTGTTATAAACGTTCGAAGTTTAGCATCCTTTACCACAATCTTTTCTACTCGCGTATGCATACTTAAAATCTTTTCTAACTTCTTGGGTTTAATATTATCGCCCATCGCCAGAATTTTTTCCCGCTTCACTTCATTCAATTCAGCATCTAGACCTTCTATCATTCCATAATAAGAAGACTCAGCAGTATTTGGCACGTAGGAAAAAACAGTATTTTTGAAATTATAATCCACTGATTCCAAAATTGTTTTAGCCAATTGGAAACCCAATTTTTTTCGTTCAAGATAAACATCTCGATCTGTTCCTCTCGAAAAGTAAATACGCTCGAAAGAGCAAGACTTTCGTTTTCTTGGTTCAATGAATTGCTCCTCAGTCACCTTACCTCCTGATTTGATCAAAAGGGCATGTGCAGGTTTTAATTCTTTAATTTTTGTCCAGTGTACATCTAATGCCGTTTGTATCGCCGGACGCTCAGAAGCAACCACCACGATTTCCTCATCTTGATAATAAAACGCTGGGCGAATACCTGACGGGTCACGCATTACAAATGCATCTCCGTGACCAATCAATCCGGCCATTACATAACCACCATCAAAACTCTTACAAGCTTTTTCCAGTAGTCGTTGCATATCCAAATGCTCAAAAATAAGTTGGTTTAGCTCATCACTACTATGTCCATCTTCCTTAAACCAATCATGCAATCGTTGCACTTCATCATCTAAGAAGTGTCCGATCTTTTCGAGTACCGTTACCGTATCTGATTTCTCTTTTGGGTACTGACCCAAGTCCAATAAATTATTAAATAATTCATCGACATTGGTCATGTTAAAGTTACCTGCCAAAACGAGGTTTCTACTGATCCAATTATTTTGTCGTAGGAAAGGGTGGCAAGCTTCCAAGGTATTATCACCATGGGTTCCGTAGCGGAGATGCCCTAGCAATAATTCACCTGTATATGGTTTGTGTTTTTTTAGCCAAGCAGGATTACTTAGCTTATTTTGATTAAGCCCTTTAAAGTGTTTGTAAATACCTGTAAAAATGTTATCCAAATAATTAGGGCCAGTTTTACGTTTCCGGCTAATATATCGAGTCCCCGGTTTTGCATCCAATTTGATCGTCGCTATTCCAGCTCCATCCTGTCCACGGTTCCGCTGCTTTTGCATGAGTAACCGAAGCGTATTGAGACCATAAAGTGAGGTTCCATACTTATCTTGATAATACTGAAGAGGCTTTAACAACCTAACTAATGCAATACCGCATTCATGCTTGATTTGATCGCTCATTAGAATAAATTCCTTGAAAGTGGTGAAAATTTTTTTACTAAAACACAACCAAAACAATAGGCTCAACATAGAAAAAAATCCTATATGTAGATTGTCAACTATTTAGAAGCACAAATATAAGGATAATCGCAGCTTCAAAACAGTTATTTAGCAGGAAAAGAAAAAAACGTTTTATCCCAGTCAGAAGTTGTTACATTCTAGATTTTTTTTGGGCGATACAACATTTCATTCTTATCTTACATCTAACTAAATGATAGTGATCTTTTAAAATAGACCGCTGCGCTGTCAGATCGCTTCGTCTGCCAATGGCAAACTTGCTGTCAGATCGTCGATCGCTGTGCTCTGACTGAGAGACCACCGCAGAGCGGTTGAGAGACTTCTCGTCTAACGCGGCAAAAAATGCGGAGCCTACGTTCAAAGGAAAGTCTCTCAACCGCCTTTGGCGGTGATCTCTCAATGAGGCCTTCATGCCGAATGATCTCTCAGCCAACCTGCCACCGGCAGGTGCAGCGATCTGACAGCGCAGCGGTCTCACACAAAGCGGTCTCACACAAAAAAAACTACCATGGCAATACCAAGATTCTTCAAAACACCCAAAAATCAACGATTCGATTATATTCCTCAGCACTATGATGCGAAGAAGGAAGATTTGGAACGCCGACTCAAAACAGCTAGAGATGCCAAAAGTGGTGACCCTGATGCTGTAAAAGCTAGGATTTCTTCTGGCTTTCGCCGAAAACAAAAGGGTTATGCCGCTACTAAGCGGGCTGCAGGAATTAGAAGAAATTTGTCTCTAATTGCCATAATAGTAGCCCTTATCTTAATAAGTTACATCTTACTTACTGTATATTTGCCACGTATCGTTGACATGGTTGAGTAAACATGAAAGGTTTGATGATGTTAAGGAAATAGGGTTTGAAGAATGCTCGATCGCGGACTCCGCATCTTCTGTGTCCTTCAAACCTTCAGCCCCTTTCCTTCCAACCTTGACTGCCATTCAGATTAAAAAAATTAAAAACAAAAACCTTATGGCTGATATTATTCAGCTATTACCAGATTCAATCGCCAATCAAATCGCTGCCGGAGAAGTTATCCAGCGGCCAGCATCTGTCGTGAAGGAGTTGATGGAAAATTCCATCGATGCGGGTAGTAGTTCTATAAAACTAATTGTAAAAGATGCAGGTAAAACACTGCTTCAAATTATTGATGATGGTTGTGGTATGTCTGAAACAGATGCTCGGATGAGTTTTGAACGACACGCTACTTCTAAAATTAGAAATGCTAAAGATCTTTTTGCTATTCGGACCATGGGCTTCAGAGGTGAAGCGATGGCCTCTATTGCTGCTATTGCACAGGTTGAACTCAAGACCCGTCGTCAAGCAGATGAACTCGGCGTCAAATTACTCATCGAAGGTTCTGAAATAAAAAAACAGGAGGCTTGTCAATGTCCTGCGGGAACCAGTACTTCTGTAAAGAATTTATTTTTTAATGTACCTGCTCGACGTAACTTCCTCAAATCTGACACCGTCGAGATGCGCCACATTCTTGATGAGTTCCAACGCATTGCTTTAGCCAATACAGACATCTTCTTTTCATTACACCACAATGGCAATGAGATTTTTCATCTACCGGCTGGTAAATTGCGGCAACGCATCGTCGGCATTTTTGGGACAACCTCAAACAAACACCTCGTCCCAGTTGAAGAAGATACTGACATCATTAAATTGAGTGGCTACATTGGTAAACCTGAATTTGCTAAAAAAACAAGAGGGACTCAATTCTTCTTTGTCAATAATCGATTTATAAAAAGCAACTACCTCAATCACGCCATCATGAGCGCCTATGAGGAGCTTTTGCAAAAAGGTACTTACCCTTTTTATGCGATCTACATTGACATTGATCCGAAGCGGATTGACATCAACGTGCACCCTACTAAACAAGAAATTAAATTTGACGATGAACGTCTGATCTATAACTATCTAAAAGTCGCCGTTCGTCATGCACTTGGAACCAATGCCATCACGCCTACTCTAGACTTTGATCAAAATGTAAATTTTGCAAATGGCATTACTGGCAGCAAATCGACCAAGCAGAGCCAGGCTTACGAGACTAAATCTTCTAAAGGAAATGCTTCAAACGTCGGTCGCCCAAGCGCTGATGCTACTTCACCTAGAGATACCAACAATTTAAAAAACTGGAAAAATTTATATGAGGGTCTTGATCAGTTTGATCCTGAAACTGACGAAACTGCTCCAGAAGGCGAATCACTAACCATAGAAAGTAAGTGGGCTGAAAGCGGTTCGCTTGACGATGAAACGGGTAGCTTTTCTAGCCCTCAGAAAAAATCGTATCAGATACACGCTTCTTATATTGTCAGTAACATCAAGTCAGGTTTTTTACTAATCGATCAGCAGTCAGCTCATGAGCGCATCTTATTTGAACAGTACTTGAATGCTATGAAAAATAAAGATGCCGTTTCTCAAAAAGAATTGTTTCCAAAAACAATCACACTCCCTGCTGCGGATGCTACCGTACTGAAAGAAATCATTCCTGAAGTCAATAAACTAGGATTTGAAATCCAAGAGTTTGGCAAAAACGATTTTGTTATACACGCTGTCCCGGCTAACGTTCCTAAGGTTGCAGACCAACAAGCTATGCTCGAAAAGCTATTGGAACAGTACAAGGAAAACATTGAGCTCAAACTCGACATCACTGAAAACATTGCTCGAGCTATGGCGCGCAGTTCGTCTATCAAAAGAGGACAAAAACTCAATCCGATAGAAATGAAAGAATTGATCGACCGCCTATTTGCCTGCGAGGTTCCTTATAAAAGCCCCTTTGGTCGAAACTGCTTTATCACTTATGACTTAGAAGAGTTGGATCGACAGTTTGGGGGATAATGAGGAGCTGGAAGACGGAAGACGGAAGTCCGAAGTTTCCCACTATCGTAGGTAGGAAGGAAAATCCAATCTCAGTTTCAATGCCCACTAGCGTGTTTTATGCGTGTTGGGCTTACTTTGACTTTAACTTTGATTTCAACTTTAACTTTAAGCCTCCCTCCTACGTCGATAAAAATCGACTTTTTAAACTTTTCCAATTAACTTAGGGTTTTATTACTTGAATTAGTTCAAAAACTACAAATACGATATGCAACAGATTACAGAAGTTGTAAAAATGTTATTGATTATAAATATTGTGATCTATGCTGGGTCAACATTCATTTTGGGTGATCAAGCAGTTGGCTTACTTGCCCTTAGCTGGCCAGGTACGGAAAATTTTGCACCTTATCAGTTTGCCAGTCATATGTTTATGCATGGAAGCACCACGCACCTGTTTTTCAATATGTTTGGACTCTTTATGTTTGGCCCTCCTTTAGAAATGGCTTGGGGGCCTCGAAGATTTCTATTCTATTATCTAGTAACTGCGTTTGGAGCTTTGGCTTTACATATGATAATTGCCTATTTTGAAATGGAAAGTGGAATTCCTCCTGCTGGTGTAGTAGGAGCCTCAGGGGCAATATTCGGTTTGTTAGCAGGCTATGGTATGCTTTACCCGAATAGCAAAATCATGTTGCTAATCCCTCCTATTCCTATGAAGGCCAAGTACTTTGTATTAATTTATGGAGCAATTGAGTTATTTTTAGGAGTTAGCAATATGAATACAGGAATTGCCCATTTTGCACACTTAGGAGGTGCAATTACAGGTTTTATACTCATTATGTATTGGCGAAAATTTGGGTCACGGCTCTAGATTCTCAATTTCCTCTTATAAATGTCATTTTAAACCTTTTATTTGGCAGGTATGTTGTATATATACTTGAAATTCCATATACAAGTTTATACCTTTGAATTATGTTAACATCAATCCTGGACGATGTCAAGCGACAATTTAGTAGTGGCAGTATGGTCACACGGCTCATTATCATTAATGTGATCGCTTTTGTCATTATCAACCTCGTTCACTTAGCGTTTAATCTTCCTGGAAATGACGGCTCTTCGGGGTCGACCATGTACACAGATATTTTGCACTTCTTTTGCATGTCATCTGATGCATGGCATGTATTGACACATCCTTGGGTGCTTATTACTAGTATTTTCTTACATGAAGGATTCACACATATTCTTTTCAATATGTTGTTCCTTTATTGGTTTGGTCGAATTGTAAGTGACCTTATTGGCAATCATCGAATTTTACCACTCTATATTCTTGGGGGTATTGCTGGTGGTATTGTCTATTTCATTACGGCCTATCTACTCCCTTACGGAGCTGGCGGACCTACCTATGCACTAGGAGCATCTGCTGGTGTAATGGCCATTGTGGTAGCCTCAGGTGTTCTGGCACCTGAATACCAAATGAACCTTTTGTTGATTGGTCCTGTCAAACTAAAATATATTGTTGCAGTTCTTGTCTTCTTAGACCTTATTGGTACTTCTGTTAATACAAATACTGGAGGTGCGTTTGCTCACTTAGGTGGTGCTGCTTTTGGTTACTTCTTTGTACTTCAATTACGTGCTGGTAATGACATGTCTTTACCTTTTAATAATTTCATTGATTGGATTACTGGTTTGTTTAAACCAACTAAAAAGAAAGAAAAGCCTCGAAAGGTAAAAGCAGTTTTTAAAAATAAAGGAAAGATATTTGGGAATGCAGTGACTGACAAGAAGGTTGATCTTTCTCATCAGGAACAAATAGATAGCATTCTTGAAAAAATAAAAAAGACTGGCTACGATAGCCTTACTGACGAGGAGAAAGAGTTTTTATTTAGAGCTAGTAAAAAGTAGCGAGTTGACTTATAGGGACGCACTCATTTTGTACAACAAATAGAGCACATTCCTAATTAAGTACACCCTATTTTAAAACCCAAGAATTGAGACAACGTGTCAAAAATATATTTCGCTGGTTAAACGTAATCGTTATACTAGCCACTTTCTTAGCCTACCTTGCACCTTATGTAAGCCCTGAGTACGCTTGGTTTTTCTCCTTCTTCGGCATGGCCTTTTTCTGGCTTTTATTACTCAATGTTTTTTTCGTTCTATTTTGGTTGAGCACCAAAAATCTATACCTATTCTTTTCGTTGGCCTGTATCATCATGGGATGGAAACATGTTCAAAGTATCATTGGTTTCAACACCACCTCTACTGAAACGCACAAAAGCGACTTGAGCGTCATGAGCTTTAACTGTCGGTCCTTCTATGACTTCACGGCAGATAAAAGCACCGAAAAAGATATCTTGAAGTTTTTGACTCAACAAAATACAGACGTCATTTGCTTTCAAGAGTTTTCACGAAAGAAAGGATTACTTGATCGCGTTGCTAAAAGCACAGGATTAGATTACTACTACAAACCTGACAATGTTGCTCTAGCCATTTTTTCAAAATACCCGATCACCAACAAAGCTATCGTGGATCAAGGCAACAATGGTTCTATCTATGCTAGCATTGATTACAAAGGCAAGTCTGTAAACATTTACAATGTACACTTAAAATCAAATCGGATCAGTGATGAAGCCAACAGAATGATTGAAGAAAAAGAACTAGGAGAAAAACAGACTTGGTTAGGCATACGCAGTGTACTTCGCAAAATAAAACATGCTTCAAAAATAAGAGTGGATCAAGCCAAGAAGATCTCTGCCCACATCCAAAAAAAGAAAAGCAATGTTATCCTTTGTGGTGATTTCAATGAGACACCACAATCCTACGTTTACCGAATATTGTCAAACGGCCTCAAAGATTCTTTCTGCGAAAGAGGATCAGGAATGGGATCTACCTATGCTGGTAAAATCCCTGCGCTAAGAATTGATTATATTTTTGCTGGAAATCAGGTCGAGGTAGACGAACATAAAATTTTAAAAGCAGCTGTTTCTGATCACTACCCGGTGCTTAGTCAGTTTCACTTTGCAGAATAGTCAAAAAGTTTTCACTTTTCAAGTTTGTCATCCTGAGCAAACCTGTCTACTCGGCGCAGCCAGCTAGAGTCGAAAGACCAACTAATCTCGCTTTTCCGAAACTAAAACAAAGGCTGGTGGAATATTAATTGGCACAAAGCTAACATCTACATTTCCAAATACACTCTTGTATATTTTCTTCATCAACAATGAGTAGTGGATTTGCACAAAAAGACCTTTAGTGCGCAGCACCTTTTTACAAATGCCAACGATCTTATAGCAAAGTTCATCTGGAAGGGAAACAAAAGGAATAGCAGAAATAATATAGTCCACCTCTTTAATTCCATACTGTTTCATATGTGCCTCAAGATTCTCGGCGGTATCTTCAATCACGTGTAAACGATCGTCTTTTATCTCGCGAATTTTTTCACAAAAGTGACCATTCACCTCAAAGGTTAATAATTTGGCTCCAGGCTTCATAGCTCCCAAAATATGTTTGGTCACCACTCCATCTCCTCCTCCAAGCTCTATGATAACATCCGCCTTTTTGAAGTCTACAGGCTTGATCATCCCCTTACACAAAAACGGTGAACTTCGAGTCACTGTTCCTACTGTCTTCAAATTGCGTAAGCTCTCTTTTAGAAAGTCTATTTTATTCATTCTTTGGTATTTGTCAGCGATTGCTATTCGCTAGTTAGTTTTCTCCAATTCCTCTGAGGTAATTTTGTAAATCAGGAAATGCATTGGCATATATTTTAGCATCCTCGATTGATGCTCTTAGGCCATTTACATATGGTACTACAAAAACATCCGGCAAGCCATTTCTTACCAGCTCTTTTCGTAAAGTTTCTGCAGAGTAAAATGACTTGTACAAACCAACCGTATATTGGTAGTAATCGCTTTCCCCCACATTTTCTATAGCTGCGTTTGGATAGCTCGTCACTATTTCTCCATTGTACATTTGTTTCATAGAAGCAATCTGCACTTTATAAGATAGTCCGTCTATGGTTTTGTCATAAAGCGACCAAGTATCGTTTTGCATAAAGCTACTAACTTTCACATCAGCCACATTAATCTTTATGGGTAAACCACTGGTGTGGTGGAACCGGAAATTAATTCGTTTATTTAGCTTAGCTGCCATCAAATTAACACCACCACCTTCTGTCTGAGCATTCGCAATCGGATAACTTACACCACAACCTTTCACCAATACATTATCAGCACGCACGCCTTTTTCAATTAAGTATTTTGCTGCAATATCCCCCCTCCTCGCGGAATTATATAAATCAAATTTTGGGGAACCCGTAACTGACGAATGACTGGTCAGCTCAACAATAATTCGAGGATAGCTCAGTAACATTCTCGCTACTGCATCCAGTTTCTTTCTATTGGCCGCCGTCAATACCTCATCACCTCGATCACAGATCAACTGCTCCAAATTATAAGTCGTCACCTCGCTTTCTGAAAAGCCTGTATTGATATCCCCACTACCTGGAAGATTCACTGTTTCTAAATCAATTTCTACCTGATTAAAAACAAGCGGATCAGACTTTATTTTTTGCTCTACTTTAGCCACATTAAAGTGCCCAATAAAAATATCACGTTTACCAAAGGAAGATAATCTAGATGAGCTAAAAAAGCTTTTCGTTCCATCTTTTGACAATTTAAAATGCATATCATCACCAGCTGAATTAATCGGCAAACCTGCATTTTCTCGATCAGACCAAGCTTGTTTTTTATCAATAAAAGTGGACTTATAGACATCGTATCCACCAATTCCCTCTAAGTTATTTGAACTAAAATAAAGTGACCTACCATCGGCAGCAAGAAAAGGAGTGACCTCATCATAGGCAGAATTAATCTTTGATCCTAAGTTCTGAGGCGTTTGCCATTCACCATTTTTATTCTCTGTTATGTACAAGTCCATTCCTCCATATCCACCTTTACGATTACTAGAAAACAACATAATAGTATCGTTAAAAAAGAAAGGATAATTATCACTATTTTCTGCCACCATAGGACTTTCAAATCGGGCAGGTATTACTGGAGGTGCATTCGCAGAAAAAGTATCTACCAAAATTTCTCCACTGAACAAGCTCACACTTTTGAAGTAGTACATCACTTGTCCATTAGAATTAAATCCAAGAATCACATCGTTTGTTGATCCATTAATTAGATTACCTAATGGTGTTGGATTTCCCCACTGACCATTCTGCACGGTAGAAGAAAAAATATCTGCTTTATACTCTCCGTACTTATCTTTCTTCGTTCCATTCTCTGCGCGTAGATCTCCCACATTTCCAACTCTAGACGAACTGAAGTAAATTTTATCTTTATAGTTTGGACTTAAAACAGGACCAAAATCATCTCCTTTTGAATTAACATATTCTCCTAGGTTTTCAACAATTACTTGTTCAGAAACAGATCGGATATTAAAACCATTCACACATCTCTTTATATCATCCTTTGCACTTTCCCGCATGGAATGTCCCTTAGTCGTTGCTACCAAGTAGTTTTTATAAGCAAGAGCTGCTTTCTCAAATTCTTCTTGCAAATGATATGACCGTGCTATGCCGTAGTAGGCTTCCGCCTTTGGCTTTTTAGTATTTTCAACAACATATTGAAGAAATTTTCGCGCCTCTGCAGGTTCATTATTTTCTAAATAACATTTACCTATCTTGTAACGAGTGTCATTGTCGATTGACTTGACGCGTTGATATTTCAGAAAAAGGTTGAGTGCCTCTGGATATTTTTTGTTAGAAAAATACCGGTCAGCTTCAGTCTTTAACTTCTTTACCGGATCTTGTCCTTGACTTACAAAAGTGCAAAAACAAAACAATACAAGTACCATTAATCTGCTATACATATTGCTAGAGATTTCTTTTACTAATTGAAATTGTTGATTTTTTGGTTGTCAACTTTTATTGACGAATGTAGGTTTCACTTTCGTGAAAATTATAACAACTTCATTATTTATTGTTTGGGGTATCTCAAAAGTATCTAAAACCTAAGTAAGTGGTCACAAAAACAAGGGCCACTTACTTAAGTCTTTTATAATTCACAGATTAAACTGTTTGTGTTGTATCAAAAGCTTCTAGATAATCTCCAACTCTACGAAGGAAAGATCCTCCTAAGAAACCATCAACCACTCTATGATCGTAAGAAAGTGACATGAACATCATTTGACGAACAGCGATCACATCCCCATATTCAGTTTCAATTACAGCTGGCTTTTTGCGAATAGCTCCTACTGCTAAGATTGCAACTTGCGGTTGGTTGATGATTGGCGTTCCCATTACGTTTCCGAATGTTCCTACATTGGTCAACGTAAATGTTCCACCTTGTATTTCTTCTGGCTTAAGTTTATTACCGCGAGCACGGCTTGCTAAATCATTCACAGACTTGGCCAAACCAAGTAAGTTAAGACGATCTGCATTTTTAATTACTGGAACGATAAGATTACCTGATGGTAATGCTGCTGCCATTCCAATATTAATATTTTTCTTTACAATAATGTTGGTTCCATCTACAGAAACATTGATCATGGGGAAGTCACCAATTGCTTTTGCAACAGCTTCCATAAAAATTGGCGTGAAAGTAATTTTCTCACCATACTTTTTCTGGAATTCTCCTTTTACTTTGTTTCTCCAATTGACCAAATTCGTTACATCTGCTTCAATGTATGAAGTTACGTGCGCAGAAGTTCGCTTCGACATGACCATGTGATCTGCAATCAACTTACGCATACGATCCATCTCTACGATTTCATCATCACCTGATACGGAAGTCGTTGCTGAGCTTGTCGCAACTGGTTGAGCGATACTCTTAGCCGCTGGTACAGCTGGTACGGCAACTCCCGTTCGATTATTCAAGTAAGCTAAAATATCTTTTTTGGTGACACGCCCGTTTTGTCCGGTACCAGGGACAGCATTTAATTCTGCTTCACCAATATTTTCTTTCTTTGCAATGTTGCGTACTAGCGGCGAATAGAATCGTCCACTACCATCACCATTTCTAGGAGGGGCTACCATAGTGGCAACCTCTGCAGCAACTGGTTGTGGTGTAGGAGCAGGTGTTTCTTTCTTTACGCCGTTAGACGAAGAAGGGGCAGCAACTTCAGCAGCTGGAGAAGGTGTTGCAGAGACTTCCTCTCCTTCGGTAGCAATAATTGCGATTACTTTACCGATTTCCACCACATCGTTCTCTTGAAAGAGAATTTTCGCTATTGTACCTGCCACTGGACTTGGTATTTCTGAGTCAACCTTATCTGTTGCTATTTCCAATATGGTTTCGTCTATATCTACCGTATCTCCGACATTTTTAACCCACTTAAGGATCGTCGCTTCCATGATACTTTCTCCCATTTTGGGCATGATGAGTTCTACCTGTGCCATACTTTTGATAATTGTTTGATTCTCAACCTTTTATCGTTCCACAAAAGGGAGTATTATTAAGGATATTCAAATGGTTCACAAAGCTACATGATTTAAGCAGGTAATCAAAATTGTGTTTACAATAAATTAAGATGAGATTTGG
>CALGLS010000048.1 GCA_937959375.1 uncultured Saprospiraceae bacterium | reverse complement strand
ATTATATTGAGAATATTGGTTTTCATTTTAACTGTTTTTTGATTTCTAAAATAAAAGATAACCTATGCCAATGTCAAATCGAAATAGTTCATGAGATGCAACTCGCTGTATGACTCTTTTGTCAAAATTATCTTGATTGTTTGAACCTCTAAAAGTAGATTGATAATCAAGCCCTCCAGTGAACAAAGGAATGGAAAATCTAAACCCAGTTTTCAAAATCAATTTATCCCAAAAAATCTGATTATTAGACCAGCCCATTGTCAATAAGTTGAACGCAACGTTTTGATTATAAGTAAGTGGTGCATGACCATAAACGATGCCTAGTCCATCTCCTCCGTAAACTGTTCTTTTGTCAATGATTTCAGCAGTTACAAAAGTCCTTTTGAGGCCCCAGTAAAACCGATTTCCTATAGGAGCTATTGCACCTTTTTTTCGTTTAAATTTACTATAAACAAGACCAATTGATCTTACATTTAAGCGATTGAAGAGGTAATGTTCGTCTCTATCTGAACTATTATCCATATCAGAGATGGTTTCTGTTCTCGCATATGTTTCAGTTCCTGTATAATATTGGCCTATTTTTAATCCTAAGCTTTTATATCGAGCAACAACATAAGAGAAGTCAAACTCGAATTCGTAGTTTATTCCGATACCTTTTTTCTTTTCGCCAAAAGCTTTTCTACCTCTATTGTTTAGAGAGGGGCCATTGTAGGCAGGAAGACCAGAAATATTAAACGTTACAGAAGCACGCTTCCCCAAATACCCAGGAGGCTGCGCCATAAGCAATAAAGAAGTGAGACTACTTAGAATTAGTAATAGCAGTTTAAGTCTATTCATGGAAGTCGAATTTGGTTTAAATCGATTGTAGGAGTATTGTTTTATTGAATAATCATTAAGATTACTTACGTTTTTGTTTGGTACGAAGGTATAGTGCCTCAACCTTGTCTCTAGCCCAAGGTGTTTTTCGCAAAAACTTAAGACTTGATTTGATGGAAGGATCGTAATTGAAGCAACGGATGTCGATCATATCGCCGAGTCGTTCCCAGCCATATTCTTTTTCTAAGTATGCTAGAATGTCGGCTAGTTTGACGCCATGTAAGGGATTGTTAGGTTGCTCCTTATTTGAATTTTTCTCTCTTTGATCCATCTGATAATTTTTAGTAATCAAAGATGCAAAATAACTTGGAGAAATTAGAATCAGATGAGGAATTTGAAACAGGAGGCATCTTTAAACAATAAAAGGCACCAAAGAAAACAAAAGGCCAAATATCGAAGACCCTTTTGTACTCTCTGTGCCTTTCTACCGAGGTAGAGTTCAAAAATAGATTAATCTAACTCATTCAATATACATTTTAGGTATGGATTGACTCATGTTACTTGAACTCATGAGATTTGTTTGTTATTGAACCACTATTTTTTTAATGATGCTATCATTATTTGATTCTATTTTTAGAAAATAAATGCCACTTGCTGTGTTTTTTAAATTGATGTAATTTTCAGTAGAATTGTATTGATTGAAAATTCCTTTTTTCACCAACTGACCACTCGCATTCCATAAGGTGAAATTTACAACTTTCTGGGTCATTTTTTCAAAGTAAACACGAATGCCTTCAGCTGCAGGATTAGGGTAAATAGAAACCTGATTGGATTGTCCAAATTGATCTACGGATACCATTTCTCCAACGGTGTATGGTCCAAAGTTTTGTTCGCAACCTTCTGCATCTTCAATGACTAATGTATAATTGCCTGGAGCTAAATCAGTAGGATCTTCTGCGCCTGAAACGAAGACACCATTTAGCATCCAGCTATAAAGAAATGGACTTGTCCCTTCATTAACAGTTATATTAATGGCACCGTTATCAAGACCACCTGTTGCGTCCGTAATGGCATCAAGGGTGAGGTCAATAGATAAACTTCCTGGCATGTCAAAAACAACAGTCGTTGTACAGCCACTATTATCCGTAACGGTAATGCTATTTTGGCCTTCACAAATATCAGAAGGTGTCTCAATTGCATAAGGAGGATTGCCTCCCATTACTGAAACGATGATTTCTCCATTGCAGTTTTCAAAACAAGCAGGAGAAAGGATATTGTAATCAACAGCCATTCCTGGAGTCTCAAATAATTCTACTGAGAATGGAGACGATACACCCGTTGCATCCGTAATAGTTACCTCATAAAAACCAGCACAAATATTTGTAAGTAAAGGGGTTGTGTCTCCAGTTGACCAAAGATAGGTGTATGGTGCGGTACCTCCTGAAGGGGTTACAGCAAGGCTGCCATCACAGGTACCGAAACAAGAAGTTAGCGTAAAGTCAATTGAGATATCAATATTAGACCCACTGCATCCTTGTAGAATTTGATTGGTCGAATTACAACCCATGAGGTTGTCCGCTACAACTGAACCTGCTCCGTTGTTTAGCATTTGGCAAATAGGTAAAACAGCGCATTCACTGAGGTTCGTTTCTAGGATAGTTAGATTACCTAAAATATTGATTGGATGATCTAAGGCAGAAATGTCTGACAACAAAAAATTCTGACTTAAAATCAAATCACCTCCAATACCACTGAGTTGTTGTAAGCCATTGAGGTTGGTTAGACTTGTGCAAATTCGGATGTCTAATTTTCCAGTTATGCCCAGTAAGCTTGACAAGGCGCTTATGTTCGTCAGGCTTTGACAATTGGCTAAATAAAAGTCATCATCTATGGCGATAAAAGGAGAGAGCCCATTTAAAGTTGCCAAGTTAGAATGATTGTCAATAAATAGATCTCCTAAAATAGTAGTCACATTGGGGAAACCCATCAAGTTAGTTAATGCATTATTTGTGTTTAAATGAATGCTGCCTCCAACGGAGGTGATGTTTTGTAAACCATTAAGGGAATTCAAATTTGGATTTTGGAAAACCAAAATACTACTTCCAACTGAGTTTAAAAATGACAATCCAGAAATATCTGTTATGTTAGATGATGGATCGGAAAACAAGGTTCCAATACGAAGCGTGCCTGGTACATCTGGACAATTGGAATAAGTTGCAATGTATTCGTCTACATCTGCTTGAGTTTCTAAGATGGCGTCCCAGTAAGAAACGTTTCCTACGAATTGGGAACCTGTATAAGTGCAGCCTGTTGCGTCTGTTACAGTTACCGAATAAAAACCTAGGCAGATATCGTTAAGGTCTTCTGTTGTTTGTCCTGTATTCCAAATGTAGCTATAAGGGAGTTGGCCGCCAATCGGAGTCAGATTTATGGCTCCATTACACAAATCGCAAAAAGTTTCGGTGTATTCAATGGTGCCGCTTAAGGTCAGGTCTTCGGATGGAAGGTTTGAAGTCGAATTTGCATGAGCAAAAAGAAAAAGGCATGAGGATAGCCATAAAAGGCTTAGTGTGCATAGCTTGTATGCGTAAGTAAGTTTCGTTTCCATGATAATGTATTTAATTCCTTGTAAAGGTACTGAAAATGGGGAGATTTAGAAAGTGGGGTGGGATAGACAAAAAGGAGAGTACCAAGAGGCGATTTGGGATTTCTTTTACTTAGAGCATGTTTAAATTTCCATTTAATTGCAAATCAATGTTTTATGAACCTCGCGTCCAATTTTAGAATTCAGTTAGCTCGCTAAACTCATTAAAAAATTGTTAGCGAGAACCATAAACTCTTGATTCTCATAGGAAACT
>CALGLS010000047.1 GCA_937959375.1 uncultured Saprospiraceae bacterium | reverse complement strand
TAAGTACGACTTCACCTAATTTTGAATTAAGAGATGAGTGTGTTGATTTAACAATTCTTGCAGAAGCAGGTATCGCAAAATTAAATCCTGTTAAAAGTATATGGCCAAGTGGAACACATGATCGAGGTGATGTAATCGTTTTTCAAATAGCTATAAGAAATGAATTAGGAGCAGTTTATTCCGTAGTAAATCCTATTGCATATGATTTATTGCCAGAAGGAATGGAATATGTTTCTGGGACGTGGAGTTTGCCAGGCTGGGGAAATACTTATGGTTTTCCTGACCCAACGTTCACATTTATTTCAGATTATCAAGGTACAGGAAGAGAATTTTTAAAATGGGAATGGCCTGCAGGAATAGAAATTCCTCCAGGGGAAAGAGTTGTGATAGCATTTAATACAGAAATTACAGATGAGGCGGTCGGTGGATTACCTGCATTTTATAATGATACTTATATTCAAACGCCTAATGCTACAGATTGTATAAGTGGAATTCGAGATGCTGATATTTATGACTTTGATAATGATGGAGATGTAAGTGAATTGTTTTGTGGAAATAGAGTAGCGGTGAATATCAATGAATTATTAGCATTGGAAAGTGAAAAATTGGTAAAAGGACAATTCGATGAAACCTACACTAAATTTCCAGATGTCGGGAATTCTGTACCTGGAGGTCTAGCGGATTATATTTTAGAAGTTCGAAATCCAGGAAATATTCCAATGGATAGTGTAATCGTAATTGACATTTTACCATCAGTAGGAGATATAGGTGTAATTGATGTAACGAATAGAGATTCTCGTTGGCAACCAAATTTGGTGAGTTCAGTAAGTGCTCCAGCAGGAATAACCGTTTATTATAGTACAGTCGCTAATCCATGTCGAGCTGATGAAGGACTAGTACCTTCAGGGCCAGCAGGATGTGTCGCTCCAAATTGGTCGGCAACTATTCCCACCGATTTAACAACGGTTCGTTCCTTGAAATTTGATTTTGGAAGTACGGTGTTACAACCTATGGATACTGTTCAATTAGCTTGGGCAATGCGGGTTCCTGTAAATATTTTTTCAACCATAGGAGCACAACCTGATTCTATTGCATGGAATTCATTTGGATATATCGGAAGACGAACAGACAATGGAGATTATACATTAGCATCAGAACCTGTAAAAGTAGGTATTGATTTAAATAATATTGTTCCAAATGTATTCGGTGATTTTGTGTGGGAAGACACGAATCAAAATGGAATTCAAAACGGAGGCGAACCTGGAATCAATGGCGTTCGAGTAGAATTATTTGAAGATAATGGAGATGGGATTTCAGATCCTGCATCAGATAGATTTATCAATTTTACGGTGACTGCGAATGGAGGATATTATCTTTTTCCAAATCTGGATGATGGTGATTATTATGCCGTTTTTTATAAACCTGCGGCTATGGATATTACAACAACTGATGCAGGTGGAAATGACGCGGTTGATTCTGATGGGATAGCTGCAACCTATAATGGATTTGATGTAGCGATAACTCCCGTTGTAACTTTAGATAATTTTGCCTACGATTTAAGTTGGGATTTAGGTTTGCATACATCTACTACTGGTGCCATCGGAAATTATGTTTGGAATGATGCGAATGGAAATGGAGTGCAAGATGAATCTACTTCGGAAGGTATTAATGGAGTGACCATTTATTTATACAATAACAATAATCCTACAATTCCAATAGACTCTGTGATTACTTCAAATGACAATAATGGTAATCGAGGATATTATTTGTTTTCAGAAGTTCCTTCAGGAAATTATTTTCTAGAATTGAATTTACCGTCAGGTGTAAGTTATGCCACTCAAGGACCAAATGGTTCAAGTGACCCTTCAGATTCTGATTTTAATTCAAGTACTAATCGTACAGAAGTATTTACTGTTACTAGTGGTAATTATGATAATACGTGGGATGCAGGATTGATATTATCAGGTGTAGAAATATGTGATAATGGAATAGATGATGATGGTGATACTTTTGCTGATTGTGCAGATGTTGATTGTCCTTGTCCTTTAGATTCTATCTGTCTTATCTTAGGCCCCAATCTAGTTATCAATGGAGAATTTGATGATGGAAATGTTGGATTTGATTCAGACTATAACTACGTATCATTTCCAGTTTTTAATACTAATGGTAATTATGGAAACTATTCGGTTATCCTTGATAATACATTGTCCAACACTTATAATATATGGAAGGCTGTTGATAGAAATGTAATAGATGGTAATTTTCTAGCAGCAGATCCGAGTGCTTCTACTGGGGTAAATGATGATATATGGAGACAGACGGTTGATGTATGTCCCAATACTGATTTTGTATTTAGTGCATGGGCAAAAAATATATTTTACCTTGAAGCTGGGATACAACCTGTACCTAATTTTTCTTTTTATATTAATGATGTTTTATTGCCAAGTGCTTCATTTGAGGTTCCACAACAATCACGAGCAGATTCTATGATTTGGTTTCAAATGAATGGCTTATGGAATTCAGGAACGGCGACTACTGCTGAAATGCGGATTGTAAATACAAAACGTGGTACTACAGGGAATGATATAGCAATAGATGGTATTTATTTGGCGATGTGTGGAAGTGATGTTGATATTGAAACGAACTTGACTTCAGTATGTCCAGGCGAACCAGTACTGTTAAGTGCAACGGATAATACAATAGAAAGTAATTGGTTTTTTTATGAATGGCTTAGAGATGGAGTAGTGGTATCATCAGGTACGACAGCAACGACCTTCTCGGCTAGTACAAGTGGTTCCTATGTACTTCAAGTATATACCACATCTGATAATTCAGGTTGTGCAAATGAAAGCAATGCTATTGTTATTGCAACAAGTCCTGCAAGTGTAGATGTAGTTATTGTTCCTTGTGCTGAAATATGTAATGACGGAATTGATAATGATGGAGATGGTTTGGCAGATTGCATGGATTTCGATTGTGGATGCTCAGTTCCCGAAATATGTACAACAGGAGATACACTAGTTACAGCTACCTATAATGTATGGCATACTGGAAGTGGAGGTGGATTAGATTTTAATCAATTACAAACATCTGGCCCTTTAGCTGGATATCCTTCAACTTTTGCCGATTTAGGTACGACATCATTTATGCCCAAACAAGAGGGTGGAGCAACATTTTGTGATCCTAGATCTGGTGAAGTGCTTATTTATTCAGATGGTAGAAAAGCATGGGATAAAGATGGAAATGAATTTTCAACTTCAGATGCACAAAATCGTTTTAATACCCTGTCCTCTAATTTGGCAAGTGCTGCTGGAACACCTATAATTGTTCCCGCTCCAGGGCAATGTAATGCCAATGAGGAATTGTATATTTTCTTCACAGATGATCATGGCGGAGCTACTCCAGAACTTTACTATGTTATTGTAAATGTTCCGGCAGGTACAATAAGTAATCCTACACAACTAACAGCCTATGCTATGTCGGAGAGTATTAGTGCAGTTCAGGTTTCTTGTGATACGACTTGGATAGTTTATAGAAATGAATTGGATATGGAGGCTATTCGATGGACGAGCGCTGGTTTTGAAGCACCTGTCGTAACAGCTAATATTCATAAAGATACTGATCAACGTTATAGCTCAGCTTTCTCTTTAGACGGATATAGATTTGCGGCAACTTTAGGATTTTACCCATTTGAATCTCATGAAATGATGGTTGCAAATTTTGATGTAAGCAATGGTCAGTTTTCTAACATTTTATATTTAAACCCATTTAGTAAAACGGTGCCTATTGATCCTTATGTAAATTATGATGTTGCATTTTCTCCAGATGGGACGAAGCTGTATACAACATATAGAAGACTAAGCGGAGGTGACAATATAGTGCAATATAACTTAAGTGCTGGAGATGCTACTGATATTGAAAATAGCGGAATCATAGTAGGTTCTGATTCGCAAATCGGAGGTCTTATGAATGGGCCTGATGGCCGTATTTATGCATCTACTGGTTTAGGGGCAAACGGCGGTATTAATTCAATTCATGTCATTGATTTTCCAAATTTAGCAGGGGTGGCTTGTAATTTTCAAGCTGATTTACTTAGCCCTGGCGGAGCTGTTACCGGAGGGCTTAATAATATGGTTTACGGATTAGGGGCAACTTCTTGTATACCCAATATTTCTGGTAATATTGGATCCAATATTTGTGAGGATATAACTTTAGACGTTTTAGATTGTTATTTAGGTGACGGCGGGCCGTATGATATTTCTTATAAATACAATGGTGTTTGGGATACAATTTTTGCCCAAACCTTAAATGCAAGTAATGAGATTTTATTAACTGGTTTAAGTACTGGTATTTATGATTCTATTCAAGTTGCTGATGGTAATTCTTGTGCCAGTAATTATATTTCTTTGACTTTACAAGATAGCTCTTGCCCAGAAATTTGTGATAATGGTTTTGATGATAATTTGAATGGCTTGACAGATTGTGAAGAAACAATTTGTATTCCGATAGCAAACCCTGCAACACTCACTACTTGTGATAATTCAAGCGGAGCAGGTTCTGGAACTTTTTTCTTACCCGATGTAAATACGGATGTCTCAGGAGGAGCTACAGGAGTAACAGTATCCTTATATGTGACTTTGTCCGATGCTCAAAATGGAGTCAATGACTTAACTAGTTCATATGATAGCCCTAATTCAACTATTTACGCAAGAGTTGAAAATGATATTAGTGGATGTTTTGCAACTGCAGTTGTTACACTTACCGTTGGAGCTGCTTGTGCAGAAATATGTGATGATGGAATCGATAATGATGGTGATGGGCAAGCAGACTGTGATGATTTGGACTGCTCTTGTTGTGAAGCAAAAGCACCGGTTCTCATCAAGAATTAGACAAAAAGAGCTAAGCTGCTATATGCAAACAAAGAACACGTCATGATGAGGATTGACTAACAGACTCAAACGGAAAGGAAATCGATTTGATAATTATAAAAGCCGCTCTCATTTTTTGAGAGCGTTTTTTTTTGAGGAGGAATGAACGAGAAGATGGAAATTTAAGACATTTACAATTGTGATTCACAAAGGCTATTTTATAAAAAGTGTCGTTGGTAAACTTGCGGGAGAATATACGCTTAGAGCGAAAGGGAAATTGTTGATTCTTGGACTAAGTCAAGAACGAATCATTAAGAGTGTCCTAGAAATTAAGAAAGGGAAAATTTATGTAAAATCTAGCCTTATCATCTGCCTGGTATAGTACTTTTGATAAAGCAGCCATACCAGACAGAAGCAACTAGAGAGAGTTCTAGTTATTGGATTATTTTGGAGCAGTTGCTGGATTCAATAAATCATAAAATTGATTCAACTTTGGTAGAAGAATAATTCTAGTTCTTCTATTGGTTGATCTTCCTTCAGCAGTATCATTACTGGCAAGCGTATTGTATTCTCCTCGTCCAGCAGCAATCAATCTGTTTGGATTCACCCCATAGTTTTTTTGTAGCGCTCTGACCACTGCAGTAGACCGCTTTACACTTAAATCCCAATTGTCTTCGATACAAGAATTGCTCATAGGAACATTATCGGTGTAGCCTTCTATCATGACTTCTAACTCTGGTCGTGATTCTACAATCTTTGCAATTTTTCCGAGTACATCATTGGCTCGAGCAGTCAGGTTGGAACTTCCACTTTGGTAAAGCATTTTATCTGAGATATTGATAAATACGACCGTTTTGTCCACTTTGATTTCTACATCGTTGTCGTCAATACCTTGAGTAAGCACTCCTTTCAAGTTAACAGCTAATGCTAAATTAATAGAATCCGCTTTCGTTTTTGCAGCTTGTAGAAGATTGATGTATTTGTCTTTTCGCTCTAATTGACTTAAGGTCTCCTTGATGTTCTCATTGGCAGATTGAGAAAGTACCGTTAGGTCTCCTACCTGAGTTAATTGTTTATCTCGCACCTTTTTAGTATCAGCTAATTGTGCTCTCAGGTCAGCTTCTTGTTCACCCTTAAATTTAATAGTCGATTTTAAATTTTCTTTTTCTTGCTCACAAGCACTTAATTTGTTCATGTATTTATTGAGGTCTTCTCCACAAATGCCTAAGTCTTTGTTTGCTTGTGACAAATCCTCTTTTAGACTAGTCTGCATAGCGTTAAACTTTTTATTGCTAACGCAAGATGCCAAGAATAAACAGAGGCTTAATAAACTGGTTAATTTGATGATTGAGTTCATTGACTGAATTGATTTAATAGGTTTTGTTAAGAAATAGATTATATACGAAAGAGTTTTATGTTATATTGAATATAACTAAAACAAAGGTAAACCTGTTGTCTGACAATCAAAAATAGGAAAAGAAACAATATAGAGCTAAATTTTTGGATTAGATTTCTTTTGCTTAAAGGAAAGGGTATTCATAGGTTGCGCTACCTGTTTTAGATAGACTTTAAGTAACTAGTCAGGGGCTTCGGTTGCCGGACTTTATAGGTCGAGCAACAATTCAGTTAGCTGGATTTTTGACGACATCACTTCTTGTCAAATTTTTAAGCCTGTTGGGTTTATCTGACAGGCCGCCAGGCAAAATGTAAAAGTGGACGAATACAGTAGCAAACAATGTGTATTTACGATAGTGGGAAAACTTTTACATTTTGACTTTTGCGGTTTTACATTTTATTTTCTGCATGATGGACTAGCCAGATAAACTCGACAGGTTTAATCCCTGCTCCAAAGACCAAAATAAATTTTCGATCAAGCTGTGAAATCCGATGACTGAAATTCAAGCGAATTTAACTATCACGTTTTTAGAAATTACATGAGTCATCCAAAACTCAGGTTACTTATCTTTTCTTAACTTAGCAATCACCACAGTGTTATCAAAATGAAAAAAATAAATAACCCAATACTAAAAGGTTTCAATCCAGATCCTTCCATTATCAGAGTAGGAGAGGACTACTACATTGCTACCTCTACCTTCGAATGGTTTCCTGGAGTGCAAATCCATCATTCCAAAGATTTAATAAATTGGGAAGTGATTGCGCAACCTTTGAATCGCTTGTCGCAATTAGATATGCGGGGCAACCCCGATTCTTGTGGTGTATGGGCTCCCTGCTTGACTTATGATAATGGGATTTTCTATTTGGTGTATAGTAATGTGCGAAGCTTTGACGGTAACTGGAAAGACACACCGAATTATTTGGTGACAAGCAAAGATATATTGGGCGATTGGTCGGATCCTGTTTATCTGACTTCAGTAGGTTTTGATGGTTCCCTGTTTCATGATGATGACGGGCGGAAGTATTTTTCATCAATGATTGTGGATCACCGAAAAGGAAAATTATTTGGTGGTATTATATTGCGAGAATACGATCCGCTTGCTCAAAAATTAATTGGAGTCCAACATAAAATATTTGAGGGTACGGAACTAGGCCTTACCGAAGCTCCGCACTTTTACCGAAAGGGAGCATACTATTATCTAATCACAGCAGAAGGAGGAACGGAATATGGGCATGCCGTTACCGTCGCTCGCTCAAAACAAATTACAGGGCCTTATGAAGTTCATCCTGACAATCCAATTCTAACGGCAAGGAATCACCCTAGCGCGCCACTTCAAAAAGTAGGTCACGCCGATTTAGTGCAAACTCAAGATGGAGATTGGTACATTGTTTTTCTAGTTGGCCGCCCTTTGACTGAGCAGGGGTTTTGCATACTCGGACGCGAAACTGCGATTGAACAGTTGGCTTGGAGCGATGATGGCTGGCCTTATTTGTTAACAGGGAAAGTGCCTCGTACAGAAGTACCAAGTATTGAAACTACTTCGATTACTAAGTCAGAATCAATAAAATATCACTTTGATCAAAGTTTTCTTTCTATTGATTTTCAGTCACTTAGGGTGCCTGTTGCGGAGGACTGGTGTACGCTAACTGCGCGCTCAGGATTTCTGCGTTTGTATGGCCGTGAATCGCTGAGCTCTTTTCATGAGCAAAGTCTGGTCGCACGCCGAATCCAACATTTTGATATTTCGGTAACTACTTATTTAGAATTCGAACCAAGTTCCTTTCAGCAAATGGCGGGATTGATTTTTTATTACAATACCTATCATTTTCATTACCTTCATCTTAGCACCGATGAAAGTACTCATCGTTTGTTGAATATTGTAACTTGCGACAAGCATAAGTTCACAGAGCCATTAGATGATCCGATTGATATTGGAAAGGGAGTAGGTGTTTTGCTAAAAGCAGAAATGCGTCGGGAGTCTTTGCAGTTTTATTATGCCCTTACGGAAAATGATTGGCATCCGATAGGTCCTGTTTTGGATGCAAGTATATTGTCGGATGATTATGTTAGGGATGAGAAAATTCGATACCGACCTGCTTTTACTGGGGCTTTTGTTGGGCTTTGTTGTCAGGATTTGACGGGGGAAGGAGTCTGTGCTGATTTTGATTGGATGGAATACGAAGTTTTGTGATGACCAGTCATGCCTCTCCTGCAGAAAATAGTTGCGATCAAGAGGGGCTACACGTCCCCAAATAAATAAAATTCAGAAATTCCTAAAAGAGATTTACCATTAATCAGGGGGGACTGTCTCCAGTGAAAAAAATAAAAATGAATAATAGAATAAACATCACCATCAACAATCACGTAGCAACTGTAAAATTAAATCGGCCAGAAAAAATGAATGCGCTGGACGAGCCCATGTTTCATGCCATCATCGAAGCTGGAGAATCCATCCGGACAAATCCATCGCTAAGATGTGTAGTACTGGTGGGAGAAGGAAAAGCATTTTGTGCAGGAATGGATACCACCAATTTTAGTGCGAAAGCAGGGACAGGTATTTTTGCAAACCCCTTGATGAAACGAACGCATGGTGTCGCCAACATTTTTCAAAAAGTCGCTTGGATTTGGCGAGAACTACCAGTACCAGTCATCGCCGCCGTACATGGTGCTGCCATAGGTGGAGGATTGGCGATCATGTCGGGAGCTGATATTAAATTTGTGACTCCAGATACCAAACTTGCGATTATGGAATTCAAATACGGATTAATTCCGGACATGGCTGGTTCACAATTGTGGCGGCATTCTGTACGAGATGATATTATTAGAGAGCTTACTTATACACATCGAATTTTTTCGGGAGAGGATGCAGTGCGCTACGGTTTTGCAACGCATCTGTCGACAACTCCTTACGAAGATGCACTAAAATTGGCAGAAGAGATTGCCTCAAAAAATCCAACTGCTGTATCTAAAGCTAAAAACCTTTTTAATCAGGCTCCTTATTTAAATGAGGCAGATGGCTTGCTTTTGGAATCGGAAGAACAGTCTGCAGTGATTGGAAAGAAGAATCAAATGGAGGCGGTGATGGCGGTGGTGGAGAAGCGAGCGGCTCGGTTTGACTGAGTAAAACTTGGAGCAGACAGGCTATCAAGATACAAGTGTAAAACGTAAAAATTACCTAGCTGAATCGACTTTTCAATCGAATCCATTTGTCTCAGTTTATGGACTGCACCATCTCTTCTGCTAGAGGTGATCTTAAAGAGACAAACTAATAAAAGTGTCATAATTCCTTATTTACAAGGGATTTATGCTTATAAAAACCGTTACAAATTTAAAAATTTACGTCTAAGTCAATATACGCACAGTTAAAACTAGTTTTTAACAAATCACACACAAAACGTAGCACATCAACCTACGAGAAATTGTATAAACAAAACGACTATGACAAACAACCTATTAAGCTTCAAAAACAAGAGAGAACGCAATGACTTTTTAATCGCATTAGTTGTCATTGCATTCTTCGGATGGATCTTCATGCAGTTCGGTTACAAAAAAAGTGGTGATCCACTTACTGATTATGTTGCTCCTGTTACTTCACAAGTAATCGATTCACCAATTTCAGATAAAGATAATGACGGTATTGCTGACGATCAGGATGCTTGTCCTGAATTAGTAGGTATTGCCGAAAACAATGGCTGTCCTGTTGATACGGATGGCGACGGTGTATATGACGCAGACGACAGATGTCCTAAACTAGCAGGTCTGGCAGAAGATAAGGGGTGTCCTTTAGATAGTGATGGTGACGGTGTTTATGACGCAGATGATTTATGTCCTCAATTGGCAGGCGAAGATCAAGGTTGCCCACCAGATCAAGATGGTGATGGTATTCCAAACAAAGAAGACAAATGCCCATTCAAAAAAGGGTCTGTTGAAAATAACGGTTGTCCTCCTGATGCCGATGGCGATGGTGTCTCTGATGCAGATGACAACTGTCCTCAATTAGCAGGAACAAAAGACAATAACGGTTGTCCTCCTGATAGCGATGGCGACGGTGTATATGATGCAGACGATAAATGTCCTCAATTAGCAGGAACGAAAGAAAGTAACGGCTGTCCTCCTGATGCAGATGGCGACGGTGTTTACGACGCAGACGATAAATGTCCAAAACTCAAAGGTGTCAAAGCGAATAATGGTTGCCCTGCCGATACAGATGGCGATGGTATTTATGACACAAATGACAAATGTCCAAACAAAGTAGGAACTAAAGAAAATGCAGGTTGCCCTGAAATCAAAATAGATGCAACTGAAAAAGCGATCCTCGACAAAGCGCTTAAGTCGGTTATTTTCTTACCTAACAAAAACACACTGACTCCGTACTCCAAAGGTTTACTTGATGATGTGGTTGGTTTGTTGAAAAAATATCCTGATTACAAACTATCAATGATAGGTTACACCGATGCGATCGGGAATGATGCCGCCAATTTAGAGCTGTCAAAAGGGCGAGCCAAATCATGTCTCAACTATATTGCTAGCAAAGGGATTGATGCTAGTCGTCTTTCTTCAAATGGTTTTGGTGAAGCTAAACCTGTAGCAGATAACAATACAGCAGCTGGTCGAAAAGCTAATCGACGGGTTGAATTTAATTTGTCTTACTAGAAAACTTCTTAATTGAAAAAAGCGGAAAGAAAATTTTTTTCTTTCCGCTTTTTTTAATTGGAGGTATTTTTTATGAAATTGATTATTTATTAATCACAATCTCCTTCCACTCCCCATTTTTTAATCCTAGAGCACGATAATGATCGTACTCTTTAATCGCATCGTATTCAAATGGAATTATAGCTTCCCCTTTTGTATTTATGATCCCGTATTTGTTATTTTTTAAAGCCAAGGCATTTCCTTGTTTAAATTGGTAACTACCATAAGAACAAGGAATTGCATCAAAAATAAAGGGGATAACTTCTTTGTCGATATCGTCGTTCAAAAAACCAACTAGGCCTCCTTTACTTACAGCGACTAGGCCGTCACCTGTCCGACGGACAAAATCAAAATGCATGGGAGTAATCGCTTCTCCAAATTTATTTACAAAACCATAATAGGTACCATCTGAAACCCACTGAGTATTATAAGTTTCACCTTCGTCTTCGACTTCTTCATACAAGGGAGATACTGTCTTGTTGGCAATGTAAAAATAGGCATCTTGATCATCCTTGTATAGGTAAACATAATGACCACTATCATAGTATAAATCTTTGTATTCAAAAGGCAAAACGATGTTACCGGCGGTATCTACTATCCCATATTTTTTTGTAGAATCTTGACGTACTCCAATGAGTTCTGAGTTAATGTAAATACGATTCATATTTGCAGGGCTGGGTTTTATAAATGCTCCTTTTTGATTGATGTATTTTTTGATCTCACCAACCTTTACTGTTGCTACTTTAATCGTGTCAATTGGTAGTGGATTATTTTTGGCAAGCATAGGACATTCGAAAAACTCCTCACCAGTGGAATAAACTTTTCGAAAATATTTAACTTCATCAAATTGAAAAGGAATGACCATATTACCATCAAGGTCAACAAACCCCCACTTTCCATTTTTTGAAGCACGGTAGGGGCCATCTCCATTGTGATTAAAATGGTCAAGGGCATGCTCTGCAATGAATTGTCCCTTCAGATTGAAGATTTTGTAATTGCTTTTTTTCTTGCAACTGATGCGATCCATCTTTTGATTAATTGAAACTTGATCATATTCAAAAGGGATAATGATTTTGCCAGTAGAGTCGATAACTCCACTAAAACCATCTTTGGTAGCATAAAGGTAAGCGATTGGTTTTTTGCCATACGAAATACTTATTTTTTTGTATTCATAGGGGATAACCAATGTATTTGTTTTTATGTTTTTAACACCAAAATGATTGTCTTTTTTGATGAGAGAATAATTTTTATACAATTTGTTATCTACTTGAGTACTTTTTAGAAAAACTTGACGACTTGGATATTTAGGTCTAGTATTTTCTTTACACTCCATGATTATTTTTCCCGATGAGTGAACGATGCCATTTAAGCCATTTTTAACAATTTTATAAAAATGTTGGCAGATAGGGAAAAGAGCCTTGTCGTAAATTGGTGGGATAACTTCCTCACCTTTTTTGTTGAGGGCACCATGAAGTCCTGCTTCATTTTGTACGTTAATTAGTGAATAATAGCCTTGAAGTGGAACGATGTATTTATAAGTGTTTTTAGTAATTCGGTCACCTGAATCGTTAATTAGAAAAAAGCCATTTCCTTTAGAAGCGATCGCAATATTGTCATAGAAAGGTCCTACAGAGCTGTATTGAAAAGGCAAAACTATTTCACCGTTTTGTCTGATGTATCCCCATTTTCTTTTTTGTTGAACAGGGAATAGAGGAGGATTTTTGATTTGATTACTATTGTGAAAACTGAGCACAATGTTTTGATATTTACAAGGGAATATCCATTCGCCATCTTTGGAAATTGCACCAACTCGGTTTCCTTGTTTGACAAGGTAGAGTGTTTTTATTCCATCTATGACGTAGTTTCCATCGTGAGGATTCCTTTTAATGTCACTAAAAATAAAAGGTAAAATTTGTTTGCCATTTAGTTCATAAAAGGCCCATTGTTTTCCATCATAAACCTTCCATCTATCATTTCCTAATTGTTCTATACGATCATATATGATTGGGATGATGGTTTTATTCATATCTATTAGTCCCCATTTTCCTGCTTTTTTTACCCGCACCAAATCCGATGACTGACTAGGACTGACTTGTTCGTACACTGCAGGGATGGAGTAAAGTGACGAGTCCTTGATTATAATCAAGCCTTTCTTTTTATTTTTTTCGGTGTAATATCGATTAGAATAGCTTTGTATCTTGTCGTACTTTTCAGAGAGCGGCCAGTTCTTAGTTTCAGTTATTAGTAGCCATTCTGAGCCTATTCGTGCATAATGTTCATTTTTTATTTCATCATAAATAGGTTCTAAAAGAAGTTTATTGCTTCTATCGTAGAGCCCCCATTTGTCGCCTTTTCGTACTTGGTTTGTTAAACTAATTTCATCATACTCTATTGGAATTAAGATTTTGTTAGCGCTATTTATCTTCCCCCATTTACCATTGAGTTGGACGTGTATTTTACTAAAGTCTGTCGTGTAAATAGAATCGTATTGAACCGTAGTTAGCCACTCCTTGTCGCGAGAAAACCAGAGGTCATATTTTTTGTCTTTTTGTACAATGAAAGTGTTATGACTCCTCGGTATAAGAGAAATGTATTTGTACTCGATCGGAAGAATTATATTATTGTTGGAGTCAATAATTCCAAATTTGTCATCTCGCTTAGCGATGTAATTTAGCTTATATACTTCCTTTAGATAATCGTATTCAACAGGAATCACCATTCCTTTTTCAATGTCTAGTATTCCTCTTTTTCCATTTTGATGAACGATCACTTTTGTATGATTTTTTCGAATAGATGAGATGTAATCATATTGTGGTTCAACTAGAAATTTTTTAAAGTCTTTAGTAAATATTCCAGATTTACCATGCTTGTGAGCCAGTTGACCATTAAGATGTGCATAGATAGCGGCTTGGAGGATTTGTCCTTGGATGTTCGCAATGCCATAGTCGTGGATTTGGCTTTCATTTCCTGTATGACTTTTTGTAAGTTTAAAATAAGGTCCAGTCAATTGTTCGATTTGAAGATATTCAAAAGGAATCAAGATATCTCCTTCCATAGAGATCATGCCTCTTTTTTTATCCTTACTGATTAAAATCATCTCATCTTCTTCTTTGTCTGAAGAAATATAAGTGAAGATAATAGGGTGCTTATAATTTCCAATTGGAGTAAGTGCCTTACCGCCGACTGTGATCAGTTGGTTTAAACTATCCTTTTCTGAAAAGAAAATTTGCTTAGAGATTAAGCTAATATCGTATAGTGGATCATTGTGCATATTACTGAGAATCTGATAAGGGTTCTTCTCAGAATCATAATCATAATCAACTTTATAATGAACAACTGATTTGATGTCACTATACTCGAATGGAACTATAAGTTGATGTTGTTCGTCAACTAAACCTACCTTGTCATTCTTTTTTACTCTGAAATATCTAGGAATAGATCGTCTTTCAGATTTGGTGTAATCTTCTTTTGGATTTTTTTTGAAAAAAGTCCCATGGAAAAAACTTATTGCTTCGTATTCATTTGGAATAATTGCATTAAATTCAAGATCCATAATTCCAAAAGAACCATTCAATTGATTTATTAAATATGGCGCTTTATAAATGTTGTAATGAGTATTCCCTTGCCAAGCCAAACTATCGTATTTGGTTTCCAACACTTCTATTCCATCTGCATTCAGGATCCCCCAATAGCCATTTTTTTGAACCATCGCATAACCATATGGATCGTGTTCCTCCGCGACCTCATATTGGTAAGGGACTATCAGTTGATCGCTGTTTAGGTCAACATAACCCCAAAGACTATCTTGTTGATGAGGGATGAGCACGGTTTGTCCCATCAGGAAAAAGGGAAAGAAGAATAGAAAGTAAGTAAAAATAAGTTTCATCGTAAGTCTTTGTTTAACAGTTGTTTAAGTGAAGCTGACTTTGCACTACTTCTGTTTGGCGGTCTTTCTAATAAGATGACTCAAGACTAAGATAACTTATTGTGTATTAGTACCAAAACCTTTATAAGTCAATGGTCAGGTTCTTAATTTAAATGATGTGTTTGGAGAAATAAAAAAGAGCAACCTCTAATTAAGAAGCTGCTCTTTTTCAAACACTAGTTTAGTTCTTTAGAACTAGATGTGTGCTACTTCGCCCGCAACAAATTAATACTAACCGTCCCCAATTCCGAATTAGGAAAGCGTCTAAAATGTTTCTCCACTGGATGCAAACCAGCTTCCTTCGCCATTTTATTAAACACCTCAATCTCAACGATGTACTGATCTGAAAAACCATGGGTTGCATCATAAGCAGTGGCTGCCGTTCGACCCAAGTTTTTGCAAGTATGCTTTGGAGAGATGGTATGTAATTCGATGACTAGCAAACCAAATTTTTCAACATAAGGAGCCCAGTTTTGCAAATGCTCTTTCAAGCTATCTTCAACATCGGCGTTGCTGATTCGTTTGCCACGAAAGGCATAAGCACCTGTTGACTCACTTTTTCGATTGGGTGTTTTAGCCTTTGCATCGTTGTAGATTCTGTTGTGATCCAAGAAGGTTCGTACGTTGAGTAAATCACCCAGTTGGATACCATAGTTTTCTTCTAAGTCATCCGCTAAAAGATCAGGACGGCCAATGTCGCCGAAAATAACTTTTGCCCAAATGTCTGCTTGGATGATATTCGCACGAGTTACTTTCAAGGCCGCTTTATTATAATCCGCACCAACTAAAAATAGAGGATGCTCTTCCAGCATTTCGCCTCGTTTGGTACGACTCTCAATCACATCAAATAAGTGAATCAAAAATGCACCGTTACCACAACCCATATCCAAAATTCCTTTTGGTTGTTCTTCAATAGGTTTATTAAACAAGTCAATTATAATTTCGTCAATGACTTTGAAATAGCTAGAATGTGCACCACCAGATCCCCAAACATTCATTGCTCGGTCGACGTGAATCTCTTTTGATCCCGCTGGCTGATTCCAAAAGAGATCTGGTTTTCCAAACATCAAGTCTTTCATTTTTCTAAACGCAGGAATATACGAAACAGTCACCCCATAGGCACTGGCACGTCGCGCAAAGAAAAATCCTTTTTCTGTAAAACTATAAGTACCATTCTTTTTGTTAAACCATCCCATAAAAACGAAAAAGTCCAACAGTCGACTAAAGCTTTCACCATCCTTATGAAATTCCTCTGGCATAAACGAAGCCTCCATAAAGTACTTGTGAAACATGCCACCCATTCCCAACGCGACTAACGTTGGTCCCACAATGTGTCCTTCAATATGCTTCAATACCTGTTCTTGAATTTCGCGAACCATAGCATCTTCCGAAAAGCTGATACCATAGTTTTGACTATACTTTTCAAATATCTTCTCCAATGCCTGAAAAGGCTCTTTTTCAAATTTTCGTTGATGATATTTCTCCGATAAAATCATTAAGTCTACCACATCCTTATACATGGGAATCATGTCAAAGGCAATCTTACTTTTTTCATTGGTTTGCACCAAAATTTGATCACCATCTTCGATATCGTATTCCAACCATCCCTGTGAAGCAAGTACCCTCAAACCAACATTCAAGTAACCTTCATTGGCTTTAAACTCTTCTGTTAGACTCGTTAATGTTACTTCTTCATTTTTCAAAATAAAATCCAATACGCCACTTTCGTGTAAAGTATAGGCCGTTGGCGCAGTAACAATACCATCCAAATGTCGGAACAAATCAGCACGTAGCTTGCTTTTTTCAGCTTTAGTCATATTCGGTAATTTAGTTAGATGTGATTTAGTCATAATAACGAAGATTTATTTCTTTAGTTATGAAAGAGGGATAAAATTTACTGTAGTATTAGCTATTTTTGAGCCAGATTTAAGCTTACTTAGGGTTAAGGTGTTCAAGCAGCCAATTCCCGTATTTTGTTTGAACCAAGAAGAACCAACATTTGTTAAACTACTTAACTTGGATAGCATCCCAAGAATTATAAAATATGAACCTAGTTAGAACAGACCTCTTCCAGCAAAAAGCCTTTATCAACGGCGAATTTGTGGAAGCAAAATCTAAAAATACCTTCCCAGTATTCAATCCATATTCAGGTGAAGAAATCGCGCAGGTAGCAGACTGTGGAGTAGATGAAACAAGACTCGCGATAGCCAAAGCAGCAGATGCTTTCAAAATCTGGAAAACATACACGGCCACAAAAAGAGGTAAAATCCTACGTCGCTGGTATGAACTACAGTTGGAGCATCAAAAAGATCTAGCTCAGCTTATCACGATTGAGCAGGGAAAACCAATGGGGGAGGCCGTTGGAGAAATCCGTTATGGGGCTTCCTTCGTTGAATGGTTTGCAGAAGAAGCGCGTCGTGCCTATGGTGATGTCATACCTGGACATCAAAAGGATAAACGCATCCTAGTAATTAAGCAACCAATTGGAGTCGTAGGGGCCATTACCCCATGGAATTTTCCAAGCGCTATGATCACTAGAAAAGTAGCACCTGCCTTAGCCGCAGGTTGTACGGTTGTCATCAAGCCATCAGAATTGACACCACTGTCTGCAATGGCACTTGCAGTATTGGCGGTTGAAGCCGGAATTCCTCCTGGGGTATTCAACGTATTGCCAACCAATCATGCGGCAACTGTAGGAGGGGAGTTGACTTCAAATCCTACCGTTCGGAAAATATCATTTACAGGTTCGACGGCGGTCGGAAAGCTATTGTTAAAGCAATGCGCAAATACAGTCAAAAGAGTGTCCATGGAACTTGGCGGGAATGCACCCTTCATTGTTTTTGATGATGCGGATATTGATAAAGCAGTTATAGGGGCGATTGCTTCTAAGTATCGGAACGCTGGACAAACCTGTGTATGCACCAATCGGATTTTTGTACAAGAGGGAATTTACGATGAATTTATTCAAAAGTTTACCGAAGCAGCTAAGGCACAAAAAACGGGAAATGGCTTAGAACGCGGAACCATTGTTGGTCCAATGATAGAAGAAAAAGCAGTAGCCTCTGTTGAGGAATTAGTTGAGGATGCTATTGCAAAAGGTGCAAATGTATTATGCGGTGGTCAACGAGAAGGTGGATCAAATTCACTAATTTATCAACCTACGATTTTAGGAAATGCGAATCCTGAAATGAAGGTATTCCGCACTGAAATATTTGGACCAGTTGCTCCCATCTATAAATTCAAAACAGAAGAAGAAGTTTTGGCCCTAGCCAACGACACTCCTTACGGACTCGCTGCTTATTTTTATGGAAGAGATTATGCGCGACTTTGGCGAGTTGCGGAGGCACTAGAATATGGAATGGTCGGAATTAACTCATATACCGTTTCTACAACTGTTGCACCATTTGGTGGAGTAAAAGAAAGTGGTATGGGACGAGAAGGTTCTAAATATGGAATGGACGATTATTTGGAATTGAAATACATGCTTTGGTCTGGGGTAGAAGCCTAATTCAAAAGCTTACCATGTGTTTAGTAGTTTTACAAAATCAAAATCTCGCTAGGCAGAATGCTGAATATTGATTTCGCTTAACCAGTACAGATAATTTTAAAAAGGGCATTGCCCTCATTCATATGAAAGAAATATTCAAAGACCTAATCGTAGTAGAACTAGCCAGCGTCCTAGCTGGTCCAGCAGTAGGTATGTTCTTCGCAGAACTAGGAGCCAAAGTCATCAAGATCGAAAATAAGTCGACAAAAGGAGATGTCACTCGATCATGGAAACTACCTGTTGAGGATCCAAACAATGAATACTCCGCTTACTATCATAGCATCAACTGGGGAAAAGAAAAACGATTACTCGATCTCCGCCCTGGAAAAGATCAAGAGGAAGTTTTGGAGCTAATTAAGAAAGCAGATATCGTCATCAGTAACTTTAAAGCAGATTCCGCTTCGAAGTTACAAATGGACTACGAATCACTGAAAGTTCATAATCCCAATCTAATCTATGCCGCAATAACGGCCTACGGAGATGATAATCCAGCTCCCGGATTCGATGTGATGATTCAAGCAGAAACGGGATGGATATTTATGAATGGCGAAAAGAATGGCCCACCCGTTAAAATGCCAGTAGCATTAGTCGATATCCTAGCTGCGCACCAACTCAAGCAAGGAGTATTGATCGCATTACTAAAAAAATATAAAACAGGAAAAGGAAGTTTTGTCAGTATTTCTCTCTTCGATGCTTCTGTAGCAGCACTCGCTAATCAAGCCAGCAATTGGCTAAACGCAAACGTATTACCTCAGCGAATGGGAAGCCAACATCCCAATATTGCACCCTATGGAGATGTTTTTCAAACGAAAGATAAGGTTGGAATCATTTTAGGAACGGGAACACAAAAACAATATGAAGGTCTCTGCGAATGCCTTAGTTTGCCTGGGTTAATTAGTGATGAACGATTTTTAACAAACTCATTACGTTTGGCAAATAGGGTAGCATTAAACGCATATTTGGAAAAAGCAATTGGCGAAAAAATCTACAAAGACTTTAAAGCTGAATGTATGGAGAAAAAAATAACCATCGCACCAATCAATAATATGGAAGCTGTTTTTAACATACCAGCAGCACAAGACTTAGTCTTAACGGAAACTCAAGAAGATGGCAGCATCTCAAAATCAGTTAGCACCGCCGTTTTTAAAATACAATAAAAATCCTACTCAAAAAAGGCTAGAAGTCTTCCCTAAATTTAAACATGCTCTAAGAACTTATTGTGCAGCCCTGAGACTAGAAAACTACGCTTCTGATGCAAAGACTTTCAAACCATGTATCCCTCCGTTAGGATAATGTAAATAAAGTAAATGAGAGAAAGTTCCCTCGTGCTCAAATTCAGTAAACCGATGATAGGTATCTGCTGATAGCGACTCAAAAGGCAAAATTGCCTTCCAAGGAGAGTTAGAAGGATTGTCTAAAAATATTTCAAAACGCGAAGTATTCGTAAGAGACTCATTGAGGTAATCTTGATCCAACATGTATTGCTGAAAGTTAGTTGGACTAATGATCGTTTCATCTTCAAATTTTAAAGACCATCTAGGAATCAACAATGCACTTTCGTGAAAAGATTTATTTGCATCATGCAGTAGACCAAAAATATGACAAGTCAATGGAGGATTAAGGCGATGTAAATAAGTGTCAACCACAATTTCCTCAATGTTTGCAGGCTTTTCTAAATGAAAAATAGCTTGTTCTCCAAAACCAGTTCGAGCGGATTCCCAACCCACCATATGCATTTCCTTTCTACAGCCTTCTACTGCCATTTTAGGGTTACCATAATGTTCATTTGATACATTTGTAATCTTTGCTTTTGATAAAATATTAGTACGGGTAGATGGCTGTTTTTTTGTTATTTTCCCAAAAAAGTTAATTCTTGATATTCCACCTTCGTAGTACATTTTGACGAAACATTCAGTAGCAGTAGTCGATTCAAAATTCAGATTATGATCTTGATCAGGCGCTAGTTTCTGCTGTGTGATAACCTCTTTTTCAGTTCCGTTTAATTCGTCTATTAGGGTTACAGATATTGCACGAACTTGATTACCTGTAAACCATTTAGTGCTAACCTTCAAGTTAGAGATTTCTGCTCGGTTTTTAAATCCAATTTTGACCCATTGAAAGGCGTTGTGGTCATAAAATATTCGTTTGTCATGACCATCAATTTTTGTAGCAGTATGTCGCTTAGTCTCTAGCCCCCAATATTGAACCCCCATATGCGTAAAATTTGCAGTACGGTCTTCAGGTTCTTCGGGAAGAATTACCTCATGTGGATTGGTAAAATCTGAGTTAGAATATGCAATGATGTAAGATGGAATGAATTGATTCATAGGTCATTATTTTTCCTCAAGGTAAAGGATTAAATTTTATCAAACAATTTACGATCTAAGAGAACTTAATTTGGTGATTTTCCTGCGTAGATAAAGAGGAATTCGAGAAACAAGCGAGCTCGATAACTATAAGGAGGAGATTAAAGAAAAAAATGTATGTGAAAAATAATAATATGTGGCAAAGTTATTGAGTGAATAATATGGAAATGCTTCTATGTTATGGGACTTTTTACTGTTTTGGCCTTAAAAAAAAACATATGAAACTGGATTAGAAAAGGATAGATTTTTAAACCAATTGTAGAAAAGAAATATTTCATTGATAACTAACCCAAGATATTATATAATACTACTACTTTGCCTCTGCGTAAGCATGCAAGTTCTAAATGCTCAAACTTTCGTAAAACATGTTGCGACAGGTGCTGGGACTGGAGTCGATTGGGATAATGCCATTGGAGAAGCTGGTTTGAAGGCTGCCATAGAGGCAGGTGGAACGGTATATATTGCTAGTGGAGCTTACTTTACTAGTGCCACTATTCTCCTCTCTGTTAATGTGCCTCATTCAATACAAGGTGGATTTCCTGCTAGTGCAACCGGAACAGACCTCAGTGGGTATGACCCCGTCGCTAATCCAACTAGTCTAGATGGAGATGGTTCAGATAGAATCTTTGACAATACGAGTTTGGTAGACAATATTAGCATTAAAGGTCTAATACTCGAAAATGCGAATAGTGCAAGTGGCTCAGCTTTCCATTCAAATATTGGGAATTCTAATCCAATTGAATTTATTTTTACCGATTTAGAAATTCGGAATTGTGCTGCTGATTTTAACGGTATTTTTTTCATAAATGACAAAACAAACGCCAACGCCAAGATATCTTTTATAAATTGTTCATTTCATGATAATACTGCAGCTAATGGAGCTGGAATGTACATTCAAGCAGTATATAATACTCCTGTTGGTACCTCCGCAGTTCCTGGAAATTTCAATATTTTAAATTGTACATTCGAGAATAATTCTGCTAATTCAGTTGGAGGAGGGGCCATTTACTTTGGTACTACACATGCATGGACCATTAAGAATACAGATTTTTGTACAAACTCTGCTCCCGCGGCAAGAGGAGGCGCTATTCATTCTTACAATAGCCATAATACGGTTATCGATAGCTCTTTTTTTAGTGATAATACAACGAACGAATTTGGTGGTGCAATATATGCGACCAATACAAGTGCAAATATTTCTAATACCACTTTTGTTGGTAATGCAGCTACCCCGAATGATGGGGGAGCGATATCTGCTTCTGTCTCAAGTTGGCAATTAGATAATTGTCAATTTTACGATAATGTTGCCATTGATGGTGGAGCCATAAATTCAACTTCTTGGTACTCAAGTATTCGAAGTACCGCTAATAATTGTATCTTCTCAGGTAACGAAGCTTTGGGGGTTGGCTCTTTTGCAGGAACAAATGGAGGAGGCGCTTTGCGTATTGAGGGATCAGCTTCCTTTCCTAATGGATGGGATATTGATAGTTGTACTTTCGTAAATAATAAAGCTAATGCAGCTAGTTGGGGAGGAGCCATCTCTCATAGAGAAACAGAAACGAGTATCACCAATTGTTTGTTTTATAACAATACAAAGGGAGGCGATGCGAATATCTCAGGTAGTGATATCAAAAACCTTGATAACACCGGAGGATTTTATATTATGAATGGTAACAAAATGCAATTAGCTGATGCTGCAGCATACACCAATCAAACCCTTCCAACAGATGCCTCTTCTTATGCTTTTACGGACGATACTTTTTCTAACACGGATGATGGATCTATCTCACCTGCACCTGCTTCTCCTTGTGCAACGGAATTTAATGTTACTGGAACCATTTTCGAAGACATTAATTATGGAGGAGGAAATGGTCGTGATTATAGCACCGCAGACGTTCAAGCAATAGGATGGACCGCAGGTGATATTGGGATTACTAGTACTCGCATTGAACTCTACGATAATGCTGGGAATTTTGTAAACGATGCCGTTACAAACATAGCTGGTCAATATACGTTTATAAATTTGCCTCCAGGGAATTATCAAGTTCGTGTAGTTAATAGCACTATCTACTCGAACAGAGTTAGTAATGCAACAGGACAAACTGCGGTTGGAGTGCAAACTTTTAGATCAGACGGAACAACAGATATAGTGAATGAAGTAGGTGGAGCTAATCCTGCTCTAGTGGATACAAGTATGAACACAACATCCGCTAATCTATCAACACTTACTAGTGCCACAGCCACTGTTCAATCTTTGACACCAATTACTATTGTTGATAATCATATCTATGGCGTTGACTTTGGGTTTAACTTCGACGTTATTGTCAACACAAATGATAGTGGACAAGGTTCCTTACGTCAGTTTATTTTAAATAGTAATGAGTTAGATAATACAAATATAAATCAACGAAATAATCCAGCAGGAGGTGAATCCTATCCAAAAGAACAGGGATGGGAAGTTTCCTTATTTATGATACCAGGAGCTGGACCACATGTGATTCAACCGCTGACCCAATTACCATTTGTTGAAGATCCAAGAACAGAAATAACAGGGTATACCCAAAACGGTTCGTCGCAAGGACCTATTTCAAGTCGTACCATTAATATTGAATTGGATGGTAATACCACGACTTTTGATGCTCTAGTGATTCGTGATGATAGTATCACAGTTTCTGGATTGGCGATTCATGATTTTAGTAGAGGAATTTATGCATCTATTAGTGGATTGGAAAGCATTTTTATTTGGGGGAATTATATTGGAATGGAAGCAGATGGAATACTGGCCTCTGTCAATGATGGATCTGGTATTCATCTTTATCAGACTGTAAATTCATTTATAGGAACCAATGGAGATAATGTAAATGATGCGAATGAAGGAAATCTTATTTCTAACTCTAATTTTGGTCTTCAAATGGTTGGGAACGAGAATGTCTTGGTTGCAGGCAACTTTGTTGGTACAGATAAAACAGGTATGGTAGAGCAAGGAAATCTCTTTGTGGGTGTTTACAGCAGTTTCTCTACTCGACCAAATTATATTGGATTTAAAGATGATATGCCAAATTCAGACCAGAATCAATTTAGAAATATAATTTCAGGAAGTGGCAATGATGGTATTCGAATTGTAAGATGTGATAGTCTTGTCGTTTCTGGAAATTATATCGGTACCGATGTAGTCGGATTAGGATTGTTAGAGAATACAGACTATGGGATTCAATTAACGGATGATAATAATCATAACATTATAGGAACTAACTCAAATGGTATTCATGATGTTTCAGAACGAAATATTATTGTAGGAAATACGGGCATTCGGTTTTCATCTGCCGGGACAGGAGACGGAAATATAGTCGCGGGTAATTATCTTGGAACAGATTTAACTGGTACAACAGCTCTGTTAGGATCAAATGGAATTTATATCTATGGGGCTTTTACCAATACGATAATCGGAACAAATGGAGATAATGTAAATGATACTGTTGAATACAATATTATATCAGGGCATACAGGAGATGGAATTCGAATAAACAGCACAGGTACCTCGATAATAGCCGGAAATGTAATAGGTATTGCATCAGATTGGTTGACACCATTAGGCAACCAAAATAGAGGAATATATTTAGAGAGTGCTTCTTCAAATACAATTATTGGTTGGGCACCTTCTATGCTTAATACCAATGAGTTGTTCGTTGGAAATCGAATTCAAAATAATGGAGATTCTGGAATTGCTATCTTAGGAACTGGAGTGAATAATCGAATTAGTAGAAATCAATTTGCTAATAATGCTGGTCTAGGTATTGGTTTGAATAACCCACTAGGTAGTTTTTCTGTTACACCCAATGATGATGGGGATGTAGATACAGGAGAAAATAACTTACTAAATTTTCCTGTGATTGATGGCGCTACTTTAGTTGGCGATGATTTAATCATTACCGGATTTGCTCCTGCAGGTTCTGAAGTAGAATTTTATGTAACGGATTTATCAACTAACCCAAGTCCACTTCCTCCCGCTTATACGAGTAGCTTTGGAGAGGGACATATTTTTATCGACTCAGAATTGGAAGGTAGTGTCGGTGATGTAGATGCTTCCACTAGTTCCTACACCGATGATGGAACAGGAGCCACTGCTTCAAAAACAGAAAATCGTTTTGAATTTACATTTGATGTAACAGGAAAAGGTCTAGCTGCAAATACACCAATTACGGCACTTGCTATTGATCCGACTAACAATACTTCTGAATTTGGTAATAATCAAAGCATTGTCTTGGGCGTTCCACCAGAGATCTGTGATAATGGTCTTGACGATGATGGAGATGGCTTAATCGATTGTGATGATCCAGATTGTGGCGTTTCTGTCATAGGATATGAAAATGGACAAACCGCTTATCAAGTAGTTGGTCAAGAAGATTTTACTTCTAATACAAATGGCCTTTCTGACACAACCTTCCGTGATCCACGAGGAATTGCTGTCGATGAATCTAGTGGGAAAGTTTTTGTTGCAGAACAAATGAATAATCGAATTCTTCGTTTTGGCTCTAAAGCAGCTTTCCTAAATGGAGATCCTGCTGAAGTAGTACTTGGACAAACTGATTTTATTAGTAATACAAGTGGTTTAGCTGCGAATAAATTTAATCGCTTAACCGCTATTCAGGTTGATCAAAATGGAAGCCTTTGGGTCGTTGATTTTGATAACAATAGAGTTTTACGATTTGATAATGCTTCTACGATAACAAGTGGAGCAAACGCAGATGGCGTATTGGGGCAAACAGACTTTGTTACAAGAACAGCAGCAATAACTGCCTCTAAGCTCAATCAACCCATTGGACTGGCTATTGAACCAGACGGGACATTATGGGTTACGGATGGAGGAAATAGAAGAACCCTAAGATATGATGCGGCAGCTAGTAAAGCCAACGGTGCAGATGCAGATGGTGTTCTTGGACAGCCTGATTTTGTAACGGCTTCATCTGGTGGAACTATTTCAACGACCAATGCAACATCGGGTGTCACAGTGATTGATGGTGACTTGTATGTTGGAGCTGCTGCGGACAATAGAATACTGATCTGGGAAGATGCTAAAAATAAATCAAATGGTGCAGATGCGGATCGTGTACTTGGTCAAACCGATTTCACAACCACTACTTTTAGTTTATCTGCAAGCTCTATCGATGTTCCATATCAATTGAGTTCTGATAAAGCAGGAAATTTATATGTATCTGATTATGGACCAAGAATTCTTGTTTTTATAGATGCTAATTCAAAAGCAAATGGCGCAGATGGTGATTACGTATTAGGACAACCTGACTTTACTTCAACAGGAGCTAGCACATCTGCTACAGGAATTCGAAACTCGGGCCAGGCAGTGGTATTCACGGAAGGGAACCAAACCTATTTAGCTTTAGCAGAATACGCAAGTAACCGTATATTGATCTGGACTCAAAATTATCAAACTGATGAGCTCACCTCTTTTTCTGATACATTGAATGGTGTAGATTTGTCTGGAAACAATTCTCTTACGTTTAATATCATTGCTCAACCTACTGTAGGTTCTGTGACATTAGCTGATCCAAATTCAGGAGCATTCACGTTTACTGCTCCAGGTGATTGTCCATTAAATAGTGATTCTTTAATCTCATTTTTATACACGCTTACCAATGGAAATGCTTGTGTAGATACCTCTGAAGTTTTTATTCAAATTACAGATGTCAATCCTTGTGCCTCAGAGGAAATTTGTGGAAATGGTATCGACGATAACGGAGATGGCCGAATTGATGAAGCTTATCCCGGCGGCGTACAAACCAATTTACAATTATGGCTTGATGCAGAACAAGGAACTAATACAACCGTCTTTGGTGATGATGTAACGAGTTGGGCAGACCGATCCACTAATTTTTATTCTGCAAATTCAGATGTTAATTCTACCGATGATCCTACTTATGAAGAAAATGCGATCAACTATCATCCAGGGATTAGTTTTGATGGAAGTTTTACTGATATTTACTCAGATGGATTACATCTTGGATCAGATTATATTTATTCCGATAATGGAGGAATGCAAATATTCTCGGTGGTAGAACATGCACCTACAGGAAATTCTTTTGCCAATATATATGATTTTGGACATGGGAGTAATGAAGTTATTGGTTTAAACTGGACACACATTTATTCAAAGAATCAAACACCAACCTCGCATGGAGGAGCAGATGAATTCTTTTTTCATCATACCGGTCCCTTAGCTACTCTGGTAGGTCTTGAAATAGATTTTGAAACAGACCAAACCTTATTGAAAAATGGTTCTGCTTTACAAACTACAGCGATACCAGGCCTTACTCAAATAACAGCCAACGAAATCGCAGAAGTGGATACGTTCGGAAATGTAGCAGCTGGACCAGTTACTATCGGTCGGCAAGCATCAAGTTTTGCCTTAAGCCAATCTAGAATTTTTAACGGAGCTATATCAGAAGTGCTTGTTTATAATGATACGCTTAGTCAATCTGATCAAGAGAAGGTCAATTCTTATTTAGCTGTTAAATATGGTCTGACTTTAAATCACAATTATTATTTCTCAGATGGAACACTAATAAAAGATATCACCGATGGATATGCCAATGATATCGCAGGTGTTGGAGTAGATTCTTGTGGTGCCTTAATTCAAAAACAATCTAAAGCCGTAGGTGATTCGGCTATTATTTCTATGGCGCATCTTGCTTATTGGGCAACTAATAGTGCCAACACATCAACATTTATCAGTGATCAAACTGCATTAGTTTGGGGACATAATGGCGCAGCTGAAAATGCCTCATGGAATGGGACTAACTATGATATTCCTAACGGAGGGTATTTGGGGATAGATAGAGTTTGGAAATTTACAGAAACACAAGACGTTCAAAATGTAGTGTTAAGAGTAGATGTAAATGATCCTGAATTTGACCTACCCGCTTTACCGCCATTTCCTTCCTCAGATGGTACCTATCATCTTTTTATTGATGATGACGGTGATTTTTCAAATGGAGGAACAACAGTTCAAGAAATGAGTTTTGTAAATGGATCAACTTGGGAAACGACCATTGAAGATCCGACCAATAGTTATTTTTCAATAGGAATGAAAGTGCCAGAAATTTGTAATGATGGAGGAGACAATGATGGGGATGGTGATATAGATTGTGCTGATGCAGACTGTATTACTATTTATCATGCTGTTTCACAAACGAATACTGGAATAATAAATGGAGATTTTGCTGTAGGTGCACCTAACTTTTTATCTGCGCTTTTTGGCTCTAATGATCAAATGACCCTTGATTTAGGAACTCCTTTAAATGTTGGGAAGGAATATACATTGAATATCACAAACGGCAATGGGAATATGACTATTGAAGAATCTATAGATGGAATTAATTTTTCACCTGCTTCCATTTCTCCATATAGTCTTTCTGGAGCAGAGGATCTTGTTGTAACAACAACAGTACATACTCGATATGTTCGATTAACACTTTCGTCTGGAGGGGGGAATTCATTAGACTTAGAAGCTGTGACTTATGGGAATTGTCTATGTACGCCTTTTCCTGCGATAGAAGAAAAATATGCAATTAATTCGGATCCAGAAATAGTTGGTGATAGTGTCACGTTGAATCAAGGTGATAGTTTAACACTAGATATTGTTGGGACCTATAATACAGGGACATTCATTTGGTCAGGGCCCAATTCACTGTATCAAGTCACGGACTCAGGATTGGCGAGAGATCATCTATATTTAGTTAATATTCAAACAAATCAATCTGGTGTTTATAACGTCTTTTATTTTGATGATTTAGGTTGTTTTGATAGTGTTTCTATTGTTGTGGATGTTATACTACCAGATGAAATCTGTGGTAATGGTATCGACGATGATGGCGATGGTGATATAGATTGCGCAGACTCAGACTGTTCAGATTTTGATAATGATGGAGATCTGATCTGTGATTATCTTGATTTGGATGATGACAATGATGGGATCCCTGATATAGACGAAGGATGTATGACGGATACTATTTTGGCTTGGAATGAAATTACACCGGCTTTTACAAACGTATCAGGTGGAACACCATCTGCTGTTCAATCTGTTGCTTATACCAATGCCGACGGTACTTTTAATTATAATTTGTATGTGGACAACCCCGATGATAACACCTTTAATCAAACTAATATTGGATCATATCATGCACTTAGTATTGATGCTATAGGTTTAGATAGTTTACAAGATTTTGTCGATTTTGCAATGGACATTAATAATGCACCCGGTGTGTTATTACAGGAAGTTTCTTTTGTAATTGGTGATATTGATAGAGGTGGTAACGTAAACACACGAGAGGTTGTGGATATCGTAGGTTATAATGGAGCGACCCCTGTTGCTCCAATAGTAACAGCAAAGCAGACTGGTTTTTTAGTTATTAACGCACCCGACGCGAATCAATGGGTTAGAACAACAACAACGACCAGTGACAACTTACCATTTATTCCAGGAGATGCTAATGCAGCTGGAACTGCCGAGCAAGCAGCCATTGACGTTGTATTTAATCAGCCAATTGATTATATAGTCATTCGATATTCTCAGACAGGAGCCCTTTCAAATGGAGGTATAGGTTTACAAACAATTTTTGGAACTTACTGTACCGATACAGATGGTGACGGCGTTGTTAATTCTTTAGATCTTGATTCTGATAATGACGGAATTTTTGATGTAGACGAAGCTGGTCATGGACAAACTGATGCGAATGCAGATGGAATAATCGATGGTTTATCTACTAGCTTCGGAACAAATGGTTTGTTTGATGGAGTAGAGGTCATTGCTGATAATGGATCATTAAGCTATACCATTGCGGATAGCGAAACTACTCCTGATGGAATCTATGATGCCTATGAAATAGATGCCGACGGGGATACATGTTTCGATGCATTAGAGGCAGGAGTTGTGGATGGAGATACAGACGGAATCGCAGGAACAGGTGTGCCTTCTATCGATATGAATGGTCGAGTAACTACAATCACTTATGCAAGTCCACCTAATAGTGAGTGGCAAAATCCTCTTGTAGGCTCTTGTATTTCAAATTGCGGAGCACAGGCCCCTGTCCTCAGCAAACAATAATTTTGCTAATATTTTACATGAGTGAATATTTTTACCTTAGTCAGTTTAGTTCTAATTCATGGCATATTTTTTGAATGTGTTAATCCGAATAACTATCACCCCTAATTTCTAATATAATATTACAGCCAGTAGAAGGTTACCTTCTCTGCCAATTTTTTTGATTTCTAAAAAAACTAACTTAACATGAGTATTACCATTCGTTGGGAGTATGCTTGTTATAAATAGTACCTAGATGGTTATCATTATATAAATGAATCAAAATTATTGAGTGTATCTGATGCTCTCTTAAATATAAGAGTAATTAATATTGAAATTTACGATTTATCATATCATTGGGTTTTTATTTTTTTTTAAAATTGGTGCTACACCAACTTTAGAGAAATTGCTTGTTGAATATAACAATATAAATACTTTTTATGCTAACAGTGTTTATGTAAATCATCAACTACTCGGAGCAGAAAATGAAATTTCTTACTTAATTGATTCAACTTCTTTTTCTAATCAGAAGACAAACTCAGTTTCTTACCTTTCTGATTTCAACAAAACAAATCTTCCTGTTAGTAAACAAGCTGTTGCTAAAGATGAAAATGACTTTCTAAGTGAAGGTAAGTCGTCTTACAATGGAGTCGCAAAGTATGTGAAAGTAATAGCTACTGGAGACGGATCGGGTTCTGACTGGGATAATGCACTCGGTTCTTCAGATTTAAAAACTACCATTGAAGCCGGTGGAACAGTCTATATAGCTGCTGGTACCTATGCTCCCGGATTGCAGATAGATATTGCTACTAATGTATGTGTCATTGGTGGTTTTCCTAATGCTGCTACGGGTACAGAAATATGTACCAATTATGATCCCATTACGAATCAGACAACTATAGATGGTGCAGCCTCGCATAGATTAATTAGGGTAACTAGTAGCGCCGCCACTTCACTAGAATTCAGAGGACTTGTTCTCTCAAATGGAGATGCAGCTTCTGGAGGAGGTCCAGCAATACTCATTGAGCAAGTAAGTTCGGCTCAGGTAGATTATAAATTTATAGATTTAAAAGTAAATAATAATGATGCTGGAAGTACTGGATTTGGATCAATATTTCTTGCCAACCAGTCGCATGTAAATTCAGAAGTCTTATTCCAAAATTGTGTTTTTCACGATAATAATATAGGAAGAGGAGGTGCTCTATCTTTTTCTCAATTTTATAATACTTCCAGTAGTTCTGATCCTAATAATGGAAATTTAGTAGTAGAGTATTGCTCGTTCTATGATAACAATGCCAGAGGTAGTGGAGGTGGTGCTTTCAATCTTGAAAATGCCCATCAATGGACGATCAGAAACAGTGATTTTTGTGGTAATACTGCTTCTGTACAAAACGGTGGAGCATTGAGATTTTTTCAATCCTATTCAAATGAAATAATAGACTGTGATATTGCCAATAGTGAAGCAGACGATGATGGTGGAGCTATTTGGGCATCTGCTACAAAGCTATTGGTTTCAGGATGTAACTTTGTGTCCTGTGTCGGAGATACGCTAGATCAAGGAGGAGCCATCCATGGTACTAATATTACAGGAATTGATGTGATAAACTCAACCTTCTATAATAATAGAGCAGGAGCGGGAGGAGCCATTTTTATGAATTCTACCTTTAATAATTCTGGTACACCAAACTTGATTATCAATTGTACCTTTAAATCAAACGAGGCATTCAAAGATGCAGACGGAGCGAATGACGGAGGGGGAGCAGTGAAATCTTTCAACGCTAACATGCAAATTACAAGTTCTACTTTTGTAGATAACTTGGTGACGTCCACTGGATTTGGTGGAGCGATAAATAATTATGGAGCCGATATAGAATTGGTAAACAATATATTTTACAACAACCAAAAAGGAACGGCCAATTCGATATTAGGTGCCGATATTATCGCTTACAATACGTCCACCTCATTTACACCAATGTCAGGCAATAAGATGCAGTTGGCAGCTGCGGTAGATTATGTACTCCAAAATGGTTCCCCAAGTCCTGGTTCCTATAATTTTACAGACGATACTTTTTCCAATACGGATGATGGATCAGTTCCTATTGCGCCATCCATAGTTTGTTCAAGTACGATAGGGACACCGAATGCTCCAACAGGCTGCGCTACCTTCGAGATTTGTGGAAACGGAATTGATGACAATGGAGATGGTCGTATTGATGAAGCTTATCCTGGTGGAGTACAATCCAATTTACAACTTTGGCTTGATGCAGAGAATGGACTTAACACGGACATCCCTGCTGCTGCCGTAAATAGCTGGGCAGATCGATCAGCAAACTTTTATTCAGCGAATGCAAACGGAAATGCTACAGATTTTCCGACTTATTCCTCAAACTCAATCAACTATCATCCAGGTGTAACTTTTGATGGAACGTATACCGATGATTTTTCAGATGGATTGCATTTAGGGGACGATTATATTTTTTCTGAGGAAGGAGGTATGGAAATATTCTCTATCGTAAAACCAACGGTAGGAACAACAGAAAGCACCCGATTTGTCGTAGATTTTGGAAGTACAAATCTTGAATCATATGGTTTAGCTTGGTCTGCTGCTGAGGCTCAATTTATAACGCCTGGTGCATTTGGTGGTACAAACACCTTGTTCAGTCATAGCAATGGAGTTAATCCTACACTTATAGAAATGAAAGTTGCTTTTGGTGATGCTCAATCACTTCTTCAAAATGGAACACAGGTAGCAAGTGATCCAATAGCATCGTTAGCCCAAATCACAAATCCAGAAATAAAAGAAGACAATAGCTATTTGATTAGCAATGCTGGTCCAGTATCTATAGGCCGCCAATCTAAGGTTGGTTCTTTTACCAGTGATAAAATCTTTGATGGAACAATCGCTGAAGTTTTAATTTACGACGACACTTTATCTCAATCAGATAAGGAAAAGGTGAATTCTTATTTAGCAATTAAATATGGATTGGAACTTCCACACAATTATGTATTTTCTGATGGAACAATTATAAAAGATGTAACGGATGGTTACGCCAATGATATTGCTGGTATCGCCGTAGACTCTTGTGGTGCTTTAATTCAAAAACAATCTAAATCCGTAGATGATTCTGCCATTGTATCTATTGCAAGTGCAAGCTTTGCGGTAACGAATAGCGCCAACTCATCTGCATTTTTGACAGATAAAGCTGCCTTAGTTTGGGGACATAATGGGGCAGCTGTTAACTCTTCTTGGAGTGGCGCAAACTACGATATTCCAAATGGAGGATATCTTGGAATTGATAGAGTTTGGAAGTTTACCGAAACACAAGATGTACAAAATGTGGCGCTAAGAGTAGATGTAGATGATCCTCAATTTGATTTACCAATGTTACCACCTTATCCAAGTTCAGATGGTAGCTATTATATTTTTATTGACGATGATGGTGATTTTACAAATGGTGGAACCACTGTTCAACAGTTGAACTTTATCAGCGCATCTCTTCGAGGAATTACGATTGCTGATCCAGCAAATAGTTATTTCTCATTCGGAATCAAAATACCAGAAATATGTAACGATGGAGTTGATAATGATGGGGATGGTGCGATAGATTGCCAAGATGAAGATTGTAGTGTCCAATATTACGCTGCTGCTCAAACGAATATTGGCGTTTTGTCAGGTGATAATGTTCTTGGAGCTCCCGACTTTTTGTCTGCGATTTTTGGTGATGGAGATCAGATGACTATTGATTTAGGTAATATACTAGGTGTTGGTGAAGATTATACCTTAGATGTTGTAACTTTTGATGGAAGTTTAACGATTGAAGAATCTATAGATGGCGTTAACTTCTTTGCCTCTTCAGCTTCTCCTTATACTGTGGGAGGTGCAAGTGATATTACGATAACTACAACGGTACATACTAGATTTGTGCGATTAATATTTCCTCCTACAGGCTCTAATGATTTAATTTTAGATGCAGTGACTTATGACCATTGTGATTGTCAATCTGCGATTAACTTGGTGGGAGAATATTCAATTAACGCAGCTCCAGATATAGCAGGTGACAGTGTTTTGATTTTTGAAGGCGATAACTTAAGATTAGACTTTGTTGGAACCTTTAATTCAGAGGTGTTCGTTTGGACAGGTCCTAATTCACTCTATCAAGTAAATGATTCTGGAACGTTGAGAGATCATCTAATTTTAAATAATATTCAAATCAATCAATCTGGGACCTATTACGCAAATATGATAGATACACTAGGCTGCATGGGCCTAGATTCCTTTTTTGTCAATGTAGTCGTTCCAGAAATTTGTAATAACGGAATAGACGATGACGGAGATGGAGATATAGATTGTGCCGATTCAGATTGTAACACAACTTATTATGCAGTATCTCAAGTAAATGATGGGTCTGTATCAAATCCAAACGATGTATTAGGTGCTCCTGATGGACAAGGCGCAGGAGTGGGAGCTGGACCAGCTTCGTATATTATTGATTTAGGAAGTATATTAGATGTTGGTGAGGAATACATCCTAACGCTAACCTACCTTTTGCCAGGTGCACAAATTGTTATTGATGAATCATTAGATGGAATTAATTTCGCTACTGCAGCAGCTTCGCCTTTTACAATTACTTCACCAACTTTAGCGGATGAAGTTTTTACCACAACGGTTCATACACGTTATTTACGAATCTCTTCCCCTTCATCAGCTTTCATTATTGATGCAGTTTCTTATGGCAATTGTATCTGTCAGCCCGCCGCTTCTATGGTAGAAGAGTATCAAATAAATGCAGAAGGTTTTGTAATTGGGGCAACTGTACCTGCTGAGGTAGGAGAGAATGTAACACTAAATTTTGTGGGAGGTGGATTTGATGATTGGGTATTTGTATGGACAGGTCCTAATTTCTTTTATCAGATAACGGATACCGGCGATGGGAATTCTAGAGATCAATTAACATTAAATAATATTCAAACCAATCAAGCTGGTGTATATACCGTTTTTTACTTTGATCCGGTAGGTTGCGTTGATAGTACAACTTTTACGGTAAACGTATCGGTTCCACCCGAAATATGCAATAACGGAATAGACGATGACGGTGATGGAGACATAGATTGTGCCGATTCAGATTGTAACACAACTTATTATGCAACAGCTCAAACCAATACTGGATCAGTATTAAATCCGGAGAGTTTATTAGGTGCTCCTGATGGACAAGTTACAACTATCGGAACTGCTACCTCAATGGTAGTTGATTTAGGTAGTGCCTTAGATATTGGAGAAGATTATACATTAACTATAGCTCATGTTTCTTCAGGTGCAACGCTTGCGATAGAGGAATCAATTGATGGTATTAACTTCTTTCCGGCAGCTGGATCACCAATTACAGTTCCTTCAGCTTCTTTAGCAGATACAACGTTTACGACAAGTTCTCATACACGTTATCTCCGACTTACTGCTGGGGCAACAATTGTACGAGTAGATGCGATTACTTACGGCAATTGTATTTGTCAACCTGTTGTTGCCATGGTAGAGGAATATGAAATTAATGCAGGAGGTTTTGTGACGGGATCTATCGCTCCAGTTTTTGTGGGAGACGACCTAATTTTAAATTTTGACGGAGGAGGATTTGATGATTGGGTTTTTATTTGGACAGGCCCTAACTCGTTTTATCAGGTAACTGATACCGGAGATGGAAATGCAAGAGATCGTTTAGTTTTAACTAATATTCAAGCCAATCAAATCGGTGAATACAAAGTGGTTTACTACGATAATGTAGGTTGTGTTGATAGTACATCATTTACTGTAAACTTACTTGTTCCCGAAATATGTGATAACGGAATAGACGATGACGGCGACGGAGATATAGATTGCGCAGATAGTGATTGTGCGATATTCAATTATGCAATTAGTCAAACAAGTGTTGGCGTTGTGAATCCTTCTTTTGCTACAGGAGCTACAGATGACCTGTATGCAAATATTACTGTTGGCGATACGATGGTCATTGACCTAGGAGTTGCGATGGATACTTCAATAGTTTATTTTATACGAGGAATTGGAAATAATATTGCCACAACGGTTGAAGAATCAATTGATGGTGTTAACTTTTTTACAAACAGTGCTTCTCCATATAATATGAGCATTGGTGCTCCCACTAGTTATGCGTTTACGACTGAAGTGCATACCCGCTATTTGAGATTGACATTTGAGGAAGTTACTCTGGGGGCTGCGTCATTATCACTAGATGCTGCGTTTAATTACGGTTGTATTTGTCAGCCAACGCCTACCATGACAGAAGAGTATCAAATTGATTTTGAGAATTACTTTACAGGAACTAATGCGACTGCCGTACAAGGAAATCATTTACGATTAGAATTTATAGGAAATACTTTCGACGACTGGACATTTATATGGACAGGACCTAATTCATTTTATCAAGTGACTGATTCAGGGACTGATAGAGATCGGATAGATTTAAGTAATATCCAAGCCAATCAAGCAGGAGATTACAAAGTCGTTTATTTTGATGATGACGGTTGCGTAGACAGTACTACATTTACCGTCACTGTGCTTACACCAGAAATTTGTAATAACGGATTAGATGATGATGGAGATGGAAACGTAGATTGTGCAGATGGAGATTGCTCGGGTGTTGATACTGATGGAGATACGATCTGTGATGCCTACGACTTGGATGATGATAATGATGGAATTCCTGATTTAGAAGAAGGGCATTGTCCAACTTATGAATTTGGATTCGAAGCAGATAGAGAAGGTTGGTGGCAAGATAACTTGAATGACGGAAATATACAGGGACGAGTTATCCACTCTTCAAGTCTACTTACATCAGAAGGTTGTACTATGTCTAATATTCCTGCCAATCCAGCAGGTAACTTTATCATGGCAGATGATACGTATGGAGGGACCATGCATTTTGAGAGTCTAAATAATTTAAATGCAGACCTAAGTAACAAACTCAATGGAGAATTTAGTTTTAATTGGATTAATGGAACTTATGATGGTATCACAGGAACGCAAGATCCTGGAGTTGCAGTGATGGAGGTTAATTTAACTGGAGGAGGAACGACAATAACAACCACTTTTGATGCTACAGGTTTGGCTAATATTGGTATTTGGACAACCTTTACATTTGACTTAGATGATGCAACTTGGAGCGGTACAGCGGCAGATTTACTGACTGTACTTTCCGACTTAGATCGAATCGAGATAGAAATGGAATCGATATCAGGAAAAGATTGGTCTGTTTCTGATTGTACAGATGGAGAATACTTTGGATTAGGAAATGTTGCTTTTAGTTGTGAATCTAGAGATACGGATAATGATCTTGTTGCTGATTATCTTGATCTCGACTCTGACAATGATGGTATCTATGATGTAGACGAAGCAGGACATGGACAAACCGACGCGGATGGAGATGGTGTTATTGATGGAACACCGACTCTGTTTGGTCTAAATGGATTGTTTAATAATATTGAGACGGTAACAGATAATGGAACCATTAGCTATGTTATCGCCGATAGTGAGACGACTCCTGATGGAGTTTATGATGCCTATGAACTTGATGCAGATGCGGATGCATGTTTCGACACACAGGAAGAAGGTATCGTTGACGGAGATGCAGATGGAATTGCTGGTACAGGTGCACCCTTAGTTGATGGGAGTGGCTTGGTAAATGGAAACGTTTATACAACTCCAACGAATAATGAATGGCAAAATCCGCTGTTAAATAATTCCTGTTCTACAAATTGTGAAGCGAAAGCCCCTGTGATTTCTAAAAAGTAAAAGCCCTATCTTTTTACAAGTGGTCGGCCTGGTAAGTCCTTTCTACCACTATTCCAATAACAATTCCTAGTTATATTAAAAAAAATTTAAACGCATAAATACTCTATTTAGGTTGTTTTTAGTGGATCTAGATGATCTAATTCTTATAAATTTCTCCAATTTTATAAAATTCCATATCTTAGTTTTATAAACATACTAGCGCTTTGTAATTCCTAGTTACGAGGTACTGCATTTTTTTAACCAAAATACAAATCAAATGAGAAAACAAACTTTCCTTCCGTTATTCCTATGCCTTTTTTTTAGTCTTTCCGCCTTTTCGCAAAGTAGCGATTACATTGTGCAAGTTGCAGCTTTTGAAACACAAGTGTCAATTAAGGATTATTTCAAAGGGCTAAGCGGCATTTATTATGTAAAAGATCACAACGATATTCATAAGTATTTGATCAGTGGATTTGCAGATGAAGCAGCTGCTTCAGCTACTGCACAACAAGCAACTGCTCTTGGATACAACGCTCGTGTAATCGACATGGGGCGCATTCGAAATGCTTGCTCACTAGCTTGTGGTATGGCTCCTAAGATGGACCCATCTAAAATTCAATCTATCTTTTTTGATTTTGATCGTTCAACTTTGCGCACAGAATCTAAAAGACAATTGGATCAACTCTATACCATCTTATCCAATAATCCAAATTACAATGCCGAGTTGAATGCACATACCGATGCAAAGGGATCTTTTGAATACAATGAGGCACTCTCTACTCGTCGGGCAAATGCTGCAAAGAAATATTTAGAAAGCAAAGGCATTTCCAGCAATCGACTTAGAGTGAGTACATTCGGAGAGAAAGCTCCAATTGCAAAAAATGAATTAGAAGATGGTCGAGATACAGCGGAAGGTCGTCAGTACAATCGTCGTGTCGAATTGAAAGTTGTAAAAACAGATGGACAGTTGGCGCAGGTAGTAGAAGATATTAATGTACCAGCACCACTTCGACAACAGTGATATAAACAACTTCAATAAAAGAAAACCACTAATGCAAATTGTGTTAGTGGTTTTTTTTGTTGAATTTGAAAATAACGAACAAGTGCAATCAAATTTAAGATGTAAATATTATCTTTGTTGAGCAAATTTTATAAAGTGATGAGAATGAATAATTTTCATAAAAATAACTTCTTCAATAATAAAAAAAGAAAACATGAAAAGTTGCCGATTATTTATTTACACACTACTATTATTGCTATTTACAATGCCTGCTTATTCAGTAAACTCAACGGTCAAGCCAGTTGAAAAAACTGTAACTGAAACTCCTGTACATCCTATAGAAAAAGAATGGAAAGAACTAGGTCGAAAAGAAAAACGTGCTAAGAAAAAAGAAATGCGAAAGGAACTAAAGTCAGCACTAAAGGAGATAAAGAAAGAAAAGAACTCAAACACTGAGATAAGTTTCGCCTTGTTGATTGTTCTTGCAATTTTACTTCCACCACTAGCGATGTACTTATATGAAGGAGAGATTAACGATCGATTTTGGATCTCTTTATTGTTGAGTTTGTTGTTCGTTTTACCAGGATCAATTTATACCTTGTATGTTATTTTTAGCGAATCATAGTATTCTCCTCGTAAGTATGAAAGCCGTCAAGCCAGTATTGGTTTGACGGCTTTTTAGTTTTGGAAAAGCATAAGCCACCTTTTCAATAGCTTTGCTTTTTGATGTTAATTAGCTGCCAATTAGAAATAAATCAGTAAACAGTTTTGGCGAGAGTAGATATAGATACATCAAAAATCCAATCAATCCGAATAAAACTAAAAACAACCACGATGAATCATCTTGATTAGCAGGTAGCGCCGGTTGTACAACAATAACAGTTGGTTGTTGATTCTCACACCTTTTGTTAGGCTTGTTGTTGCCAAAGTTGATGTTAATGACTGTTTTGAAAACTAATGTAAATGAAATGATGATGGTCAAAAGAAGGACGTTTTCCATAATATAAGATTTTAGTTTAGTTACAGCTGAGGGTAGCAATAATCTATGCCGATAAATGAAAAGGCTATGGTTACGTACGGTTATGAAACTGAATCGGAAGTCAAAGATGTTTCTACTTTTGCTGCTGATAAAAAGTAAGAAATATAAGTTTCGTAATACAAAAATAAGGGGAATATCAAAAGAAATCAAGACTTGTAATCATATGGTTATGTCTTAACTTTTTCTTTAATGTGGTGGAATGATTTTTGCAGTACAAAGAAGAGATAAGTTTGTTGTATTTTGTTTTTCATCATATGACAGTTAGCACAAGGTTTTTACCTAACATAAGTTCTTCGTTGGAATTATTTTGCACTTTTTAGAAGTGATAATGAATTTCGAAAAAAAAAATAAAAAAATATTTTTAATGTGTACTAATTTATTAAAAAAGCGTCTGATCAATTAAGATCAGACGCTTTTTTTGAAGGCTTAGTACATTTGTTTATTCCACCAACTCCCAAAGTTCTCCCGCCAACTGAATAACCACGAGTCCCTTTCCTTTTTGAAAGTAAAGCGTATGGTCAGTCGAATCATTTGTATAAATAACATCGGTGTACGTTTTACCCATCAATTCAATTTCCGACACTTCAATCATCGGCTCCGTGATAGAAGTTGTATTTTGATCAAAAACAGGATCGGTAAATCCAATATGAGGAACATACTGTCCCCGTGTTAATGGACCAATCGTTGACATATGTATACTAAAGAGGTCATAAAACAAAGTGCTTTCTGATTGATAATTCTCCGTAGAAACGACCAACTCAATTATCATCGTATCATTAGAAGCTGTCCGCAATAAATTCCGAAATCCCTGCGCTTCATAATACTCACATGGAATCTGATCAAAAGGATCACTCGTGTTTTTACAAAGATATTTGACACAAATTCTAAAATCTTCAGCAATACGTTCATTGGTGAAAACCATTTCCTCGCCTTGCTCATTTACGAAAGTAAGCGAGGCTCCATCTTGATAAGGTGTATAGGTTTGTGAAATTTCATTGAGGGCAACCGCTCCAGTTTTTACACTTTCACACTTTTTGTTACAAGCATAAGAGAGGGTGGTTATGGCTAGGATAAGAATTGCTAAGTGTTGTTTCATGGCTTGTTTTTTTATTAATAAGTTAGGTGATCAGTGATAATAGCATGTTCTAATTTCCATTCCTCTCTCGCGCCCTTAATCTTTAAGTCCTTCTTCATAAGGCTTCGGCCGCTGGATAAAAGGAAGTCTGCGCGCAGCACAACGGAGAGTAAACTAGGTACGTACTACGTTAGATGGCATTCTAATTACAATTCTAACTCTAATTCAAATTTCTAACTCCCCAACTCCCGCAACATTTCCCGAATCTCCTCCAACGGAACCTCCGTCTCACCATTCGCACAAAGCTTCAAAAGCAAATCATCTTGAGCACGTCCTAATTTCATTGCTTCAGAGTAGGGGAGTTCCGGTTTGAAGGTAACTAGTGAATATTTAGAATAGTAATCTGGGAATTTTTGTTCCAACTGCATTTCTAATTTTCGCTTTCGCTTAAAATCTTCATCGTCCACTTTGTCTTGCATCTCATGAAAATTGTCAATCGCCAAATCAGCAATTGCATCTGCATTCACAACACGGGCTTCTTGGAACTTTTCAAAAAGTAGTTCCCAATTCCCATCATGCTCATCCATCAAATCATCAAATACACGAACATCCTCAAAAGAGGAATTCATTCCCTGGCCGTAAAACGGTACGATTGCATGAGAAGCATCTCCCATGATTAAAGTCTTGCCGTATGCCTGCCAAGGATAACATTTGATGGTACCTAGTGTACCCACCGGATTTTCAAAATACTCCTCCACATAATCTGGCATATGCGGAATCAAATCTGGGAAATATTTTTCAAAAAAGGACTGTACCTTTTCTTTAGTGTCTAGATTATTAAAACCGATATCTGTACCATACGGATGAAACATAGTTACCGTAAAGCTACCATCTAGGTTGGGTAAAGCGATGATCATAAAACTACCACGTGGCCAGATGTGTAAGGCATTTTTGTCAATTTGATAGCCACCATCTTTCGTTGGAGGAATACTCAATTCCTTGTAGCCATGACGAAGGAAGTTTTGAGAATAATTGAATAGTAATCGGGTTGTTTGGCTCATCATACTTTTGCGGACAATAGAGCCAGCACCATCTGTTCCAATCACAACCTCTCCTTGCTCTTCTATCGTTTCTCCAGTGACAATATTTTTAAAGGTAGCTTTGGCACCTTTTAGGTCAACCCGCTCACACTTGCTATTAAAGTAAATGGTTAGGTTGTCAAATTCATCTGCTGTTTCCAACAAGGTAATATTCAAACCTCCTCGTGAAACGGAGTTGATGTAATCTTCCTCACGTCCACTATAGCGCGATAAAAAATTGTCTCCTTCAATTGGATGAATCAAACGGCCATGCATCGGGATGCAGGTCTTGAGTACACGGTCTTTTAGTCCAACTTTCTCTAATGCCATCAAACCTCTGCTAGAAAGTGCAAGATTGATGGAACGACCTGCATCTACATCTTCTTTACGCATGTCAGATCGCTTTTCGTGTAGGCTAACGGTATAACCTCTCTGTGCCATTCGAATAGCGAGTAAGGTTCCACAAAGTCCTGCTCCAATAATTATGATTTTCTTTTCCATGTATTTTGTCCTTGTCTAATTTCCTAATGTTTTCTAGTAAGTAAACTTGAAAGTACCATTCGTGATTTCATGTACATTTGTTTCGTTTCCATCTTCCGTTGCCGTAAAGGTAAAAACGCCTTCTAGTACATCTGCTTCGGCATCATTTTCTGTCAACTCTACTGTGCCAACTGTTGAGAATATATTATCATCGACATCCGTAAAAGTAATTCCAAAATCAAATTCGTCAATAATTAGTTCTTCGTTAACAATAATGTCGACTGGAATGTTTAAACCAATAGTAAATGTTGCATCTTCATTTGTACCAGTAGATAGAACAATCGAATCAGAAACAACAGATGAAATCGTTACCGCTTCAAAGGTATTGCCATCAATGCTGGCAGTCATATATTTAGACGGTTCAGGATCCTCCTTGTCTTTTGCACAAGAAATAAAAGTTAACGCTGAGCACATCGCAAATAGAAAAAATAAATTCTTCATGTTTGATCGGAAATTTTTTATGTGTTAATTGATTTCATTTGGTAAAGTGATAAGGTTTGAAGGTGATAAGGATTGAAGGTTTGAAGGATGCCCGAACGCGTAC